>CAJKKA010000123.1 GCA_905200315.1 uncultured Clostridium sp. | reverse complement strand
ATGTAGCGTAGTTGGTTAACGCGCCAGTTTGTGGCACTGGAGACCGTGGGTTCGAGTCCCATCTTCCACCCCATTAATATATTGGGCTGTAGCCAAGCGGTAAGGCACATGACTTTGACTCATGCATGCGCTAGTTCGAATCTAGCCAGCCCAGCCAAAAAGAATTCTACATATTGTAGAATTCTTTTTTATGTTATAGGAAAGTTCTATTTTTTATTTCGTTTACATATTGTGTTTTCTTTATATTTATGCTATAATTTCCTATGTAATTTATTGTTTTACATTATAATAAAAGTAAAAACTTTTACTTTTAGAAAGGCAGGTTATTATGTTAGGATTTATAGTAAACTTTGGGAGCAGTTCAATAAAGGCACGGTTAATCGACACCGATACCAAGAAAGATCTTTTTGAAGCAAAAGCTGAACATTTGAAAACAGAATCAGCAACAATAACAACAAACGCTGATTTTTTTTCTCAAACTTTAAACAACTGCAAAAACATGTCAAACGAAGAGATTCTCAGATATATTGTGAAAAATATATTTGAACGAGGTATTATTTCAAATTTAAATGAAATATCCTTCGTTGGACACCGGATTGTACATGGAGGTACATTTTTCTCAGATTCAACAATCATTACAGAAGACGTAATAAAAAAAATAGAGTCTTGTAATGATTTAGCACCATTGCACAATCCAGAAGGAGTTGATGGCATAAAATGTTGTAGGAAACTTTTGTCAAATATTCCACACATTGCAGTTTTTGACACTGCTTTTCATCAAACAGTGCCAAAACGTAACTATACTTATCCTATTCCTACAGAACTTACAAATGATGGAATAAGAAAATATGGTTTTCATGGCACCTCCTACTCTTATTTAACAAGAGTTTTGAGTGAAAAAGTAGGTCGCCAAAATATATGTGCAATAATGGCTCATATAGGACAGGGAACCAGCATTTGTGCTGTCCAACACGGAGTTTCTGTGTACACCTCTATGGAATTCAGTCCATTGAGTGGTTGTATGATGGGAACACGTTCTGGTTCTGTTGATCCGGCTTTAATTCCATACTTGGAAAAAACGCACGGATTAACAGCAAAAGATACACTCGAGATTTTAAACAAGCAGTCTGGATTGTTTGCAATAGCAGGCACCAGTAATATGCTTGAAATATTAGCTGGTGCAGAAAACGGCAACTTTAGTTGTAGTTTTGCCTTGGACTTATTTTGTCAGTCCATTGCGGAAAACATAGCTAAAGGCATAATTGCTCTTGGTAAAAGACCAAAGCAAATAGTTTTTACTGGTGGAATTGGAGAAAATTCTGAGCTTGTTAGAAACAAAATTCTCGAACTTTTAAAACCATTCATTGGAGAATTTGATTTCCATTCGTCTCCAAAATATGGAGTTTCAGTTAAAGGCTTACTCAATAATTTAAAAGTTGAACAGAAACCTGAAGTCTTCGTTATAAAAACAAACGAAGAACTGGAAATTGCTTTAGAAGCTTCAGAATTACTTTCTTAATTACACAGAGCAGAACATAAAATATCCAAAAAAGCTCTATACATTGGTATAGGGCTTTCTTCTTTTATTTTGGTGGAGATGAGGAGAGTCGAACTCCTGTCCATAAATCCTTCCATATAAACTTCTCCGAGTGCAGTTTATTATTTAATTTCTTTTTTATTTAGATTAATAAACAAAACTAAATAAAATATATCTTCTCTAAAGTCCCCTCTATTTCTGAAGAACTAAATAGATTTGTTTCCCACTAAGTCGACACCTATTTTATAGCCGTGGGTAAACTATAAATAGATGACACTGCGCCTAGGCAGCGTATGCTAATTCTCTATTATCAGCGTTTATTTTATTTTCTCACCTTTTTAAGTGGCCTGGCGAGAATCCACTACTCGCTATTTATACTTCTGGATAAATGTCGAAACCATTACATCCCCAAGTACTTTTTTATTATAATATATATTTTTAGTTTTTTCAATATATTATAATTGTAATTTGTATAATTTAATAAAAATCTAATGGATTGGTATATTCTCCATTTATACGGATTCCAAAGTGCAAATGTGGTCCTGTTGTTGCTCCGTTCGTTGGTTTTCCGAGTTGAATCTGTATATTTGTTTCCTACTACTCCATATACATATTTCGGTCCTACTTTTCCTATTATTTGTCCTTGCTTTACTTTATCCCCTTCTTTTACTATATAATTCGGATTTACATGGCAATATGATATTTTCATATTTTCTACAGATATTGTTATTGTATACCCTCCACCACCTAAAAAATTTGTAAATGTTATTTCTCCATCACATACTGCTATTAAATTTGTGCCTTCTGGTGCTCCTATATCCACTCCTTTATGGAAAGTCGATGCTCCTGTTGTTGGTGCCACTCTTTTTCCAAAATTACAATTTATTTTTGTATACCCTGGTGTAGGCCATATAAAACCATTTGGATTTAATTTTATTTCTTCTGAATTAGACGTATCTATAGACACATTTGTTGATTGAATTGTTGGAATAAAAAAGATACAAATAGCTATTACAAATACTATTATAATTATTATTAAATTTTTTATTGAACTAAAAAAACTACTCATACGAAATCCTTTCATAAAAGTAGCTCCCTATAATTAAATTTGGCAGGGGTACTAAGACTCGAACTCAGACTTGTGGTTTTGGAGACCATCGTGCTAACCATTGACACTATACCCCTATGAACTTACTTAATTATATTAACATATGTTTTTGTTTTATGCAAGAGTTTTCGAGAAAATTAATTTACAAATTTGTAGGTTAGTCAATCATATGTCACACTTTTTTGAAAAATATATACTTTGAGTACCCTATATTGTTGATAACGATTCTTCTTGACTTTTAAATTGTTTTATGAATTCCTTAGAACTCAACCACACTAACGGTCTCATTGGAAAAGTATTGTATTCCTTTCTCCATTCTGCTCCTCGATTTCTTAAATCCTCTAAACTACAAAACACTCTATTATAATAAAACCTTTCTTGGTCTTTCCTGTGACTTCTTTCTACTCTTCCATTTTGCTTTGGTGTATGTGGCTTTATTACTTTATATTCTATTCCTAACTCTTCTAATGTCTTCTCAAACTTTGTCTTCTTTTTCTTTAAAAATGCTTGCCAACTTAATCTAGTTGTGTTATCTAAACAATATCATTTTTGCAACTCTCTTTCAATATTTTTTATTTAAGTGTGTCATATCTATTGTAAACCTATAACATACTTATTTAAACCTAAAATATATTTTCCTTTAATAGATTTTAAATCTAAAATAGATTTTTAAATATAAATTTGTACTTGTCCTCTAGATGTTTTAATATAAATTTTGCATTTTCTATTTCAGATATATCATCTTCATATTTTTCTTGTTCAATATTTCCTTTAATTATATATATTTCAGAGCTTACTTTTTCTAGTTCATCATGTTCAATAAAATACTCAAGTTTATTTTTTTTTCTTAACCAATTGTCTTCTACATTTTTCATTTTTATTTTAATTTCTTCATTATTTTCTAATTCTAAATTTTCTTTTAATTCTTGTAGGTCACTAATTACAGAATTTACACTTTCCGCTGTAATTTTATCAGTTATTATATTTAAAAAGCTTACTCCAAATATTACAACAATAATAATTATTATACATTTCTTCATTCTTATGTCTCCTTTTTCTGGCAAAATATATTTCCTTTTCCATCAAATGTGACTATTAATGCCTCTTCTGATTTTATCTTAAAAGGTTCTAGTTGTTTTTTTAACCATGTTTCATCTTTTCCAATTTTTTTTAAATTTTCTCTCATTATTTCTCCATCTATTACTAAATCGTATGGTATTCCTTCATATTCTGGTATTATATTAAAATCTTCTGGTATTGTATTTCTTTTATTCGGTTTTTGAATAACACTTAATTGTCCGCTGGTTTCTAAAATTGCGTATTCTACATCTCCTAAGTTGAAAACATTTTGTGCTCTTAATCGCTCTTCTAATTCATTTATTGTTATTTTTTCTTTTATTAATGCTCTTTCGTCTATTTTTCCTCTATAAATTAGTATTCGTGGTTTTCCGTGAGATTATTTCTCTAAAACGCATACTTTTTAAATTCAATATTGAAATTAACAAATGCATAACAAGTAATCCTAAAATTGGTAATATACCATTTGTAAGTGGAATTCCAAGTTCGGCCATTGGTACTGTTGCTAAGTCTGCAATCATTATTGATATTGCAAGTTCAAATGGCTGCATTTGCCCAATTTCTCTTTTTCCCATTAATCTCATTACTATTAAAACTAAAATATATAAAACAATTGCTCTAACAAATATAATTAACATTTTTTCTCCTTGTTTTTTTATTATTTTTATCTTTTTTATATAATTTATTCAAATTGAATAATAATATATTTTTTGTAAATAATATTAATGTGATAATTTTTCACAAATTCATTTTACTCTTTTTAGGAGGTCTATTTAAGATGGCAAATACTCAGAGTAATTCTCAATCTGAAAGTACAATGGGTACAGTTGGTCAAATTATTTGGCGTTTAATAACTTCTGCCGTTGTACTTGCTATTACAGCTTTCTTTACTCCTGGTTTTTCTATAAATGGCTTTTGGACATTGGCTATTGCTGCAGTAGTTTTAACTGTTATAGATTATTTAATAGTTAAATTTACAGGATTGCATGCTAGTAGTTTTGGAAAAGGTTTTGTAGGTTTTGTTTTAGCTGCGGTTACTTTATATGCAGCACAATTCTTTATAGCAGGTTATACTGTTTCTTGGATGGCTGCTATTATTGGTGCATTAATTTATGGCGTTATAGATTACTTCATTCCTGGAGAACAAAGCGTATAGCAAAAAAAGCCCCGTCCACCAAACCGACAATTTGTCGGTTTGGTGGACGGGCCCTTTATATTTTTCCTTTCAAATACCACATATGTTCTG
>CAJKKA010000122.1 GCA_905200315.1 uncultured Clostridium sp. | reverse complement strand
CAATAGCACAAAAAGCACGAAATCCATTCAGATTATTGTATCTATTCATAAGTACTTTCTCAAAATTAAATTCAAAGTGTTTATAAAATTTTATTCACCTACCATTTATTTTATAAACGAGCAAATAAAGAAGTTCGAGAACAATGTATTATCCCACATAACGATGCCATAATCAAATAACAATAAACACCAAATACAGCATGAATACTTTGAATATATGGTTCAACAAAAGAAGACAACATACAAATTGTAGTTATTGCAAAACAGGGAGTTCTTAAAGACCAATCATTTGTTTTAAAAAACATCACATTATATGAACGAATAAATATTATTATATATCCAACGACACCCAACAATCCATTTTTAATCAAAATATTCAACCACGCAAATTCAAGTGTTCCATCCCACCCGACTGTACTACGAATTGCATCTACGTATGGCACATCCTTTTCATAAGCCATTTCTGCACTTCCAAATACCATATAATATATATGCTCCTCATAATAATCCAAATAATTCAATAGCCCTCTAATTCTATACATATATGTATCTATATTCATTGCATAATTTACATAAAAAAAAACGGAGCTTATCATTACAACTACCGCAATGATAAATAGTATTTTATTCCGTTGTTCCCTTTTTATTTTTCTAACTTTATCCAAGCTAAATGCAAAAAGGAAGAAAAAGAATAACATAATAGCTCCTTTTGACATAGATAAAAAAATAAGTATAACACAAACGGCCATAACATATTTATCAAGCCTATACTTACATCCATATTTTGCATTTAAAAATAGTCCTATAAATACAGCTAAGACATCAGACCCAAAATAATTTTTAAACAAAATACCTCCATTAAATCCCAAAGTACCTTCACTTCCATCAAACAAACCTATTCCCGTGCATATTGCTAAAACAAAAGAAATAACCACCCCATATAATATTGCATAAGACAAATTTCTAATATCTTTAAAGGAAATAAGAAACCCTTCAAAAATAATAGCAGAAAAGACAATTACAATCATTGTAAAAATTAAAGAGAATTTTGTCATCCAAGTCAAAGATTGCACCAAGATTCCAAGAGCAAATAAGATGCCAAGAATAAAGACAGTTCTATTTAGATATTTTTTTTTATAACCGTAGCATATTCTACGATAATGAATAAAAATAATTGATAAGAAAATTCCATATCCTAAAAATTCCAAAGCATTCTGCATCTCCATGTTAACAATAAACAAAGAGCCAGACAAAGTAATAATAAATATTGATAAATTCAAGAAGAAATATTTATTCAATTTTATTACTAGTTTACCATCTTTTCTCATCATCTCTTCCTTTTAAGAAAATAGAAATCCAACATTAATTTTGACTTACTAAGCACTACTATTTTCTTCTTAACCTATTTATCAATTTAGCACTTAATAAAGCTAGAACATATAAATTCATTTTTATCAAATACAAATACAATTTCACTATTACAGGTAAAACATTAATATTTATGTCTTGTAAAGAATGATTCTCTCTAATCTCAGATCTTAAATAATTAGCTGAATCTAAAATAGAATTATTGCATTTTATTTCATGAAATATTGCTGTAATGAGCCAATATGCATTAAAAGCATTAATCTGTTCATCAATATTTTTTTCTTTACCACCCAATTTTGATTTTATATAATCAACTAATATTCTATTATTTTTTATTCGCTTTTTATCATATGAATGAAGAAAAGAACCTTGATTCAATTGATTATATACATATAAATTATCAGGAAGAAAAAACGCTGAATCTGCAAAATACAAGCATTCAAATATATAAGCATTATCTTCTCCCATACGTATAGACTCATTTTGACAATAATGATTCATCAATAAAGATCTTTTTATAATTTTTCCACCTGCTGATGGAAAGACGAGTCCTTTATAAAAAGACTTCCGCCTATCCCACATCATATATGGATAAATTATATCTTTAAGTTTATCCTTTGAATAAAATCCTTTGTCTACATAATAAGGTATTGTTTGCTGATGATCACCAAATTCCTTTATCATATTATAGATAATCATATCAGGATGATACTTATCAATAGCATTCTCCTTTACTTTTTGTAAAGCATCCGGAACTAACCAATCGTCTCCATCTACATAGCAAATATAATCACCGACCGCAGATAAAAGTCCTGTATTTCTTGCACTTACCAAACCACCATTAAGCTTATGAATAGTACGAATGCGTACATCTTTTTTTGAATATCTATCACAAATTAATGGACAATTATCCGGAGAACCGTCATCAACTAGTATTAATTCAAAATTCTCATAAGTCTGCTGCAAAATACTTTCAATACATTTTTCCAAAAAAGCTTCAACCTTATATATCGGAACGATAACAGAAAACATTTTTTTCATTTTTAATCTATCTAAAATTCAACTATTAATAATTACCAACTTATTTCAATTTTATCATCCGCCTATACATATACACGATAAAAGATAAAATCCTATATCTCTTTCCGCTTAGCAACTTCAATAAAATTTTATCAAATAACGGCAAATGAGAATGTTCATGAATTGGCTCAATATTTAATTGCCTTATATAATCCCATAATGTTCTATCCGAGATCTTTAATAAATATGCTTGTATTCTCAATTTAGATAAGGAAATAGAATTATTATACAAATAACAATCTTCCTGCTCACTAAAAAAATGCTCCAACACATTATTAGCTAAATATAATTCATTCACTGATTGTAATGCTATATTATTAGTATAAGACCCTTTATTATATCGGACGTAATAATATAAGCATTCATCAAGTTTCACTATTTTCTTTGCATAATACATCAATCTAGGCACTACTGCATAATCTTCTCCAAAATTTACACTTTCAACCGATTGAACTCCTGAGTCAAGAACTAGTTTTCTTAAAAACATTTTCCCCCATATGGAAGATTGGTTTTTCCTTTCAATTAAGTTTTTAATATAAGAGGTTTTATCATTCGGTATATGCTGATGATTCTCAACAATCCGATTTCCATAAACACAATAATTATCAAAAACTACAACATCTGCATATTCGGTCTCTATACATTTGCATAACAACTGAACTGCATCCAGTTCTAAATAATCATCACTATCAACATGTATTATATAATCACCGGTAGCATGATTAAAAGCTGTATTTCTAGCAGCAGATAAACCTTTATTAAAATTATGATGAATAATAGTAACCTGCTCCTTTCTAAATGGATAATCATCCAGAACCTTTTTTAAAACAGCTATACTACTATCTTTTGTACAATCATCAACAAAAATATATTCTATATTTTGATAAGTTTGACCAAACAATGACCTTGCACAGCGCTCGATATATTTCTCCACTCCATATACAGGTATTAATAATGAAATTTTATTATACATATATTTATTACTTATAGAACTATCCAATCTGAAGGGATTATATCACTAGAATCTCCTATATTCATAAAACGAGAAGGAGATATTACTCTTTTGTTATCATTTGTATTAAGCCATGCCCCCCACCAACTAAAACTACTATTAGCTATAATATTATGAGTACATTTTGACATAAGAAACATATCTTGCCATGCATTCTCTCCTTGATTACAATCAACAATTATCATATTAGGAATATCAAAATTACATTTAACCCATTCTGCATCATTTGAAAAAATAAAAAAGAAAATTTCCTGTCCATATAGTGTTGTAAAATAAGAAATAGCTTTATAATAATATTGCAAAGTACAAATTCCACCATACAACTTTTGATTTTGCACATTCAAGTAATCTCCTCTCCGTACATGAACAGAAACACTTTGGGTCTTTTTTATTTGGTACAATATAGATCTTGAACATTCAGATATTTCATCTTCTTTAAATCTAAAAATTGCACGAATTTCCCTTTCTATACCCTTAAAATATTTTTCTGATTGCCAATAACCTAAGAAATAACAGCATCCACCTTTTGCATCAGGAATCAACCGCAATCTATCATATTTAGAAGGTATTTCATCTTCTACATATCTCACTTTTAACAAACGAAAAATAAAAAACAAATAACACTTCCATTTTTTATCCAAATGATTAATTTTAATCAATGCCCGAACTACCCATCTATTCAATATATTACTTTTACAATCTACAATACCAAAAACATCATCTAATTCAAAACCGTTATGCGATCGATTTTGTCCTTGCAGCAGGGAATAATCACAACGTATCTTCATATTACTATGCCTCTTAGATAAATAAAAGGCATATTGAAACATTTGGTTTCCTAATCCTCCTTGTAAAAAAACAATTTCTATCATTTTCAAACTAAGTTCCTCAAAGTATATCTATAAAATTATTTTGAAATTAAATTAAGCTGAATCACACGCTTCATTTTCTCAATAAATCGAATAAATAAACACCTACTCTTTATACCTTTCATTTTATTAATTTCATCACCAAAAATTTTATATTTATCACGAAATATCATTTTAGGATATTGGGGAGTTTCCCATTCTTCTGGACGTCCATAGTTTGTTGACAGAACCTTTATTTTACGATCTAGTAAAAATTTATTCAAATGAGACTCGTCATGATAAACAGCAGTTACTTTATTAAAATAATCAATATCCGTTTGCTCCTTACACTCCTGCAAAAGATTAACATATTCTCTTGTACGCCCTCCTGTTATTCCACTCTGATAATAAATATTCCCTTTGCCATAAGGAATACACGCTGTTGAATATATATTACGATCATAAGGAAATTTTCGATTATCATCATAACAATTCCAAGACAAAGACAAAAGAAATCCCTGTTGTTCATTAGGTGCGATTTCAGGCCAAACAATATAATCCAAGAATAAAGAATTACCATTAAAAAAGAATACATAATCAGTATCTCTAATAAGAATATCCTTTATTTTAAGAAATATCTCATAACGTTTTAATGCAATATCAGGCCATGGTAATGCTTCTTG
>CAJKKA010000121.1 GCA_905200315.1 uncultured Clostridium sp. | reverse complement strand
TGTCTTGCACTTTTCAACCTCTTTCGGGATATTCTCGATTACGGAAACAACCTGGTTAGACTCAAAATACAGTAGGATTTGTTCAGATTTAGAATTAGAAATACTTAAATTACCTGACTCTACATACAATGAATATTTAAAAAGTAAAAAAGTAAATAAAAGATATAAAATGTATTTAGAAGAAATTCGAAAAAGTAAAGAACATTATTTAGATGAGAAATCAGAAGATATTATAAATAAAATGGGAAATATAGTTTCACTGCCATCAAATGTATATGATTTATTTACGAATATGGATAAAAATAGTGAGGATACACCATCAGAGTATTCTTCTAAAATTAGATCCTCAGATAGAAATACTAGAAAAACAGCATTTACAAATGAATTTGTTATATATAATGACAATATTAATACTTTATCAGGGTTATTAGTTGGTCAAGCAAATAAAAATATATTTTTCTCTAATGTAAGAAATTATAATTCAAGCTTGGAAATGTATTTGGAAGGTGACGAAGTAGACACAAAAATATATAACAATTTAATAGATACAGTAGGAAAAAATAGTGAGAGCTTGCATAAGTATATTTCTCTAAGAAAAAAATTATTAAACATAGAGAAAGTACATTATTACGATATGTTTGCCCCTATAGTTGAAGAACAAAATTCAGAGATATCATATGATAAAGCTATATCACTTGCTTATGCAGCATTAGGCCCCCTTGGAGACCAATATGAAGATATTGCATATAAAGCATTTAATGAAAGATGGGTAGATGTATATTCTAATGAAAATAAAGTGGGTGGTGGATATTGCTTATCCGTATATGCAAACCATCCATATATCTTACTTAACTATGATAATTCGCTAGATTCTGTATCAACTTTAGTACATGAATTAGGACATGGAGTATATAGTTATTTAAGTCAAAAGAATCAAAAATATTATAATGCTCAACCATCAATATTTACTCATGAAGTTGCATCAACTACAAATGAGGCATTACTGTATGAGTTTTTAATAAAAAATGCTGGAAATGACAAACAGAAGGCGTATTATATAACTCAATATATGGACTTTATAAAAGATACACTTTACACACAAACTATGTATGCTGAGTTTGAAAGAGATGTTCATAATATGTTAGAAAACAATGAAAATGTAAATACATTAGTATTAAATGATTTATGGTCACAATTATTGAAAAAATATTATGGAAAAGATTTTGAGGTAGACCCATTGGCTATGATAGGATGGTCCAGAATACCACATTTCTATAATAGTTTTTATGTTTACAAATATGCAACAGGTTGTAGCAGTGCTATTAGTTTTTCTCAAGATATATTAAAAAATGGACCAGAAAACTATATGAATTTCTTAAAAAAAGGAAGTTCTGATAAGCCGATTAATTTATTAAAGAGTGCAGGTATTGATTTAAGTAGTGGAAAATCAATTCAAGTTAGCATAGATAAATTTAATTCATTATTACAAGAATTGGAAAAGTTAACTAATAATTAAAGTGACAAAAGTATATTAATAAGGTAAAATAATACTTAAATATGATAGTTTATTTAATAATAAATTTAGGATATATATTTGTATACAATTGATTTTGGAGGGAGAAATTATATGCAAAAGAAAATAAAAAAAGCTGTAATACCAGCTGCTGGACTAGGTACTAGATTTTTGCCAGCGACAAAGGCACAACCTAAAGAAATGTTGCCAATAGTAGATAAACCAACTTTACAGTATATAATAGAAGAAGCTGTAGCATCAGGTATAGAAGAAATACTTATAATTACAGGAAAAAATAAAAAATCTATAGAAGATCACTTTGATAAATCTGTTGAGTTAGAATTAGAATTAGAACAAAAAGGAAAAACAGAACTATTAGAGATAGTTAGAGATATATCACAAATGGTTAATATATACTATATAAGACAAAAAGAGCCTAAAGGACTTGGTGATGCCATTTATTGTGCTAGAAGTTTTATAGGAGATGAGCCTTTTGCAGTAATGCTAGGTGATGATATAGTAGATAATGATGTTCCTTGTTTAAAACAATTAATGTCGGCATATGAAGAATATAGAACAACTATACTAGGAGTTCAGACAGTTGCGCCAGAAGATGCAAATAAATATGGAATAATAAATGCAAGATATATAGAAGATAATGTTTATAAAGTTAAAGATTTAGTTGAAAAACCTGAACCAGGAAAACAACCATCTAACATAGCAATATTAGGAAGATATATAATAACTCCAGAGATATTTGAGATTCTTGAAAACCAAGCACCAGGTAAGGGTGGAGAAGTGCAATTAACAGATGCATTAAAAACTTTATCTAAAAAAGAAGCTATGTATGCATACGAATTTGAAGGAAGAAGATATGATGTTGGAGATAAATTAGGATTTTTAGAAGCAACAGTTGATTTTGCTCTAAAGAAACCTGAACTAAAAGACTCATTTATGGATTACCTAAAGAAAGTATGCAAAGAAACAAACATTGAAAAAGAAGTTGCATTAACTGAGGATTCTGAATCTAAGGACAAAAAGGTAATAAAATAGAGAGAGGTAATAGAATTGGCTAAGAGTAAACAAGCTAAAATGAATAAAATAATAGCCATTGGAATAGCGGCAATATTACTTATTACGAGTATAACCACATTAATAAGTGTTATTTCATGGTATTTATAAAAATTAAAACAAAAAGAATACCGAAAGCAGACTTAAAATTGCTTTCGGCATTCTTTTTGTTTTTAACAAATGTTTTCCAAATATATAAAAGCAATTTAATCTAAAAATATTCATAAAAAATGCATTTATTCCCACTAAATAGTAGACATTAATCCTAGATAATGTATAATATTAGAGGTGATAATAAATAAAAAAGTTAAAAAGTATATATAATTTTAGATAATTAGAATGATATAAATTTAAAATACTTATATAAAAGGAGAAAATAATGGATAGAAATTTAGCATTAGAGCTTGTAAGAGTTACAGAGGCAGCAGCATTAGTTTCATCACAATTTATGGGAAGAGGAGATAAAAACGGAGCTGATGGTGCAGCTGTAGAAGCTATGAGAAGAGCCTTTGAATCAGTAAAAATAAAAGGTGAAGTTGTAATTGGAGAAGGGGAAATAGATGAAGCTCCAATGTTATATATAGGCGAAAAAGTTGGTAGTCAAGAAGAAGGAACTATGGAAGTTGACATAGCAGTGGATCCACTTGATGGAACAGAATTAATAGCAAAGGGACTTCCAAATGCAATAGCAGTAATAGCTATGGGTAAAAAAGGTTCTTTATTAAATGCACCAGATACATATATGAAAAAAATAATTGTAGGACCAAAAGCAAAAGGTGTTATAGATTTAGATAAAAGTGTAGAAGAAAACATTATTGATGTTTCAAATGCATTAGGCAAGAAAACAACTCAAATGACGATTATGGTTCAGGATAGAGAGAGACATAATTATATATTTGAAGTTGCTAGAAAATTAGGATGCAAAATAAGAATGTTTGATGCTGGAGACGTGGCAGCAGGTATAGCAACTTGTTTTGAGGAAACAGGTGTAGATATGCTTATGGGAATCGGCGGAGGACCAGAAGGTGTTATAACTGCAGCCGCTATAAAATGTATGGGCGGAGATATGCAAGCCCAAATATACCCATTAAGTGATGAAGAAAGGGAAAGATGCCATCAAATGGGATATTTAGATTCTGATATAGAAAAAAAATTAACTATTGATGATTTAGCAAAAGGAGATGACTTATTCTTTGCAGCTACAGGAATTACAGAAGGTAACTTATTAAAAGGTGTAGTTAATATAGGCGGAAATAAAGCAAGAACAGAATCTGTAGTTATGAGAGGTAGAACAGGTACTATAAGATTTGTTAATGCTATACATAATCTAGATAAAAATGAAATATTAATAGATTTAATGAAAAAATATAATATGGAATAATGATATAAATTTTGAAAATCAGTGTAACTTTAGAATGAAGAAAATAGTATCTTAACTAAAGGAACACTGATTTTTTATTAGTTAAATAATTATTTTTTAATAAAGTGAAAAAATATGTATTTTATTTTATTTATTGACCATAATACAAGAAAAATGATATTATTAATTTGTTATTATGTTCGAAATTAAGTATATACCTTTTCTTTTTCATACCGTTTATTTCCAAAATATAATTAAAAACTAAAAAACAAGGAGGTCTAGTTTTTGAATATGGAAAACACAAATCTAAGTGATTTAAATAATCAAACTTTAGCTCAACTCAGACAAACCGCAAAAGAGCTAAATATTAAATCAGTTACTAAGTATAAAAAAGCAGAACTGATTGAACAAATAAAGGAACATGCTAATAAATTAAAAAGTAATGATACGGATCAATTAAAACAAGACAATAAAAGAGAACACAGCAATGGAGAGCCGGAAAAAACTTATAGTATGAAAAAGGAAGAAAAAAATACTCAAATAGATGACGAAAAAAGAAATGACAATACAGAGAATGTAAAACAAATAGCATACAAATCTGAAAATAGAAATAATAAATACGAAAATAAAAATTACACAAAAAACAACAATCAAGCAAATACAAATAATCAAAGAAATTATAATAAATTTCAAAAAAATGATGCTAAACAGCAAAATAATGAAAATAAACTTTCTAATAATGATATAAAAACTCAAAAAAATAACAACATAAAAGGAAATTATACACCTAAAGTAGTTGAAGAATCTAAGATAATTAACGAATTTAATACTTCAAAAGAAGATGAAGTAATAGGTGTATTAGAAATACTACCAGATGGATTTGGTTTCTTAAGAGGTTCAAATTACCTATCAACAGAAAATGATGTATATGTATCACCTTCTCAAATAAGAAGATTCAATATGAAAACAGGAGATAAGGTAAGAGGTATAACGAGACATCCAAAAACAGGGGAAAAATTTAGGGCACTTTTATTTGTACAAAAAATAA
>CAJKKA010000120.1 GCA_905200315.1 uncultured Clostridium sp. | reverse complement strand
AATCTCATTTTGTTTACACATTTTCATAATTCTAGAAGTTATTTCTCTAACTTGGCTAACACTACCTGCAGTAGATGTTATATCATCTGAATACATAGTTTGAATAGAATCTATAATAACCAACTTAGGCATAATATCGACTATATTTTCTTCTATTAAATCTATATCTGTTTCACCTAAAAACAAAATATCGTCATTATTAATTTCAAGCCTATCTGCTCTAAGTTTAATTTGTTCTGCAGACTCCTCTCCAGAAACATATAAAACCTTTCCCTCACCTTTAAGTTTATTGCAAAGTTGAAGAATTAATGTAGACTTACCAATACCAGGCTCACCGCCAAGTAGCACAAGAGAACCTTTAACCAAACCTCCACCTAAAACTCTATCAAGTTCTTCAAAACCGGTTTTAGTTCTAAAGCTTTCTTTTCCAACAAACGTATTTAAAGGTTCAGCAGAAACCTTATGTTTAGGCTCACCCTTGCTCCCCTTATCATTAGAAAGCTTCTCCTCAAAAAAACTATTCCAAGTACCACAAGCAGGGCACTTCCCCATCCACTTAGCACTCTCATATCCACACTCATTACAAACAAAAACAGACTTAACCTTTGCCATAAATACCTCCTTTTAACTTTTAAGGGACAGACCCAAAGTTACACTTTTTGTCCTTTTTGGGTCTGTCCCAAAGTTACATATTTTGTTCTTTTTGGGACAGCCTTTTAAAGGCTTCTCTTACAATTCTAACATCTATATCCAATATTTTTGCTAAATTTAAAGTTGATATTCCTTTTATACATTTTATTTTTGAGATCAATTTTATTTTTCCTTCTTTAGTATATTCTTTTATATTTTTAATTTTCTCAATTCCAATCGTTTTTTGTAATATTTCTATAATTTCATAATCTTCTAACATATTCTTCATTTCATATTCTAATATATCCTTACTTGATTCTAATTCTAATATTTTTTTATGCATATCTTTAAATTTAATTAAAGCTAATTTTTTATTTTGATCTATTATATTTAATATAAAATCAATATCTACTAAATTTCTTTTTTGATTTATATAGTCAAAATAACTACTCCATTTATATTTTTCTGTTAATTCTATTCTTGCTTTTTCTGGATTTTGATGTATATATCTAACTAAATTCAATAAATATCTATCATCTTCAACAGGATTACTTCTAAATCTATCCTGAAATAAATGTCCAACTCTATCATATTTATTATTAAAATATAAAGCATATGATGTTGTTAATTTATGAATTATTTTTGAAATACAATTTTCATTATCTTTAATCTCTAAATGTATATGATTATTCATTAAAACATAAGCATATATATTAAAATCAAATTTTTCTTTAACTTTTTTTAATAAAGAAATAAACACAGCTTTATCATCATTATCAAGAAATATCTCTTGTTTGTTAACTCCTCTAATCATAATATGATAAACTTGTGTTTCACTTAAAACTCTGGAAGCTCTTGGCATATAATACCACCCTTTCTATATTTTTTATATAAAAAGTCAGCTCCCAATAACTTCTTATATCTATATTTCTTTAATATATAATAAAATAATAAAAAAAACAACCCCTTCAAGGAAGTTTTAACCTGTCCCAAAAAGAGCATAAAATGTAACTTTGGGACAGACCCCAAAAGAACAAAATATGTAAGTTTGGGTCTGTCCCTATTTTTTAGTATAGTTTTTTTATTGTTTGGATAAACATTGCGTGGGCCCAGCCTAGCCCTATTACCCATGCGGGCTCCATTTTTTCGTTGTTTACTTGTTCTGGTAGTAGTCCGTGTTGGTTTGCTGATTTTACTACGTAGTTTAGTTCTTCTATTGCTTTGTTTTTTTCTCCTTTTTGTAGGTGGTATTCTGCCATCCATAGTGTTGATATTGTCCATGGGTTTCCATTCATGTAGTTGTCTTCTTCGAATCTTTTATAGCCTCCTGTGTATGTTCTTAGACTTAGGTCTATGTTTTCTATTGTGTTTGTTATTTTCTTTTCTTTTGGTGTGTATAGTTTGAATGGTGTTACTGCTCCTATTATGCTTATGTCTAGTTTTTTGTCTTGTGTGTTTCTTACGTATGTTTTTCTTTCTTTATCGTATAGTTTTTCTGCTATATAGTTTTTGATTTTTAGTTTTATTTCTTGGTATTCTTTTTTTTCTTTTCTTATTTTTTCTTGTTTTATTCTGTTTTCTTCATAGTCATCGTAGATTTTGTCGTATATTTTTTCCATTGATTCGAAGGCTGCATATATTGCTGCTAGTGAGTATAGGTGTGTTCCTTCACACATTTCCCATAGGTCATAGCTTACGTGCATTTTGTTTTTTTCTTCTATTATATCTTCTGTGTATTTTTTTAGGTATTTTATTGCTTTTTCGCACATTGTTAGTGTTTCTTTTAGAAATTTTTTGTTTTTGGTATATTCGAAATGTTTGTATGCTCCATATACTACGCTTGCGGTTTCATCTATTTGATATCCCCAAGATGGTGCTAAGCTTCCATCTACATAAAAACGTTGTTCCCACATTCCGTTTGGACTTTGTGTGTTTTTACAGAATATTTTATAGAATTTTTCTACTTCTTCTTTCATTCCTAAAATGTCTAAGCTTTCTGTTATGAATACTGCATCTCTTGGCCAGCAGTAATTGTATCTTCCTGATTTTTCTCTTTTCTCGTCTACTTCGACTGCTGCTATCATTGCTCCTGTTTTTTCGTTTGTTAATAGTGGAAATAGCATTATACTTCTTTTATATATTTGATTTAGTTTTTCATCTAGTTTATTTTTTGGTTCTGGTAATTTTATCGTGTTATGTGCTTTGTAGTATTTTTTCCAATATGCTATTGTGTTTGCTTGTTCTTTTATTGTATCTATTTTTTGTATTTTGCTATTTTCTTTTATTTGATTGTCTACATATATTACTATATCTAGATTTTTCTTTTGTCCTGGTTCCAATTTTCCTATTTCATAACATATTGCAGAGTCTGCTGACATTCCTATATAGTCTTTATCTTTTATAATTCCTGTGTATATGTTTCTTTCACAGTCATTTATTTGATGTGAGCATATTCTGTCTTTTATTGATACAATATTAAAGCAGTCTTCATGTGTGTATTGTGCCATTCCTTTTTCTAGTATTTTAGCACTTACAAGTTGATTTTCTCCTGAGTGTAATTTTGAATGTATTAAAAATTTTGTGTCTAATTCTATGTCGTTTTCATTTTTGAACACATATCTTCTTATTAATACGTTTTCATTTATAGATACAAAGTCTGTTTGAACTATTCTTAATTTGAAATAAGTATTCAAAATATCTGTTTCTAATACATTTGTATCTTCTATATATTTTTGATTATATTCGTTATTAACATCATTATTTGTATAAATAAGCATTGAGTCATTTATTTTTACACCTGTTTCAAAGAAATCTATATATTGTTTATTATCTCGCATAGGATAATATAATCTTAGTAATTCGCCTGTTTTACTTAAACTTACAAGCATATCTTTATTTCCAATTATTGCATCATTAAAATATTTTGTTTTCATTTTTGCTCCTTCTTTATTTATTATCTATTATTCTAACAATTTGTAGTTCTAATTCTTTTATTCTTTCGTCTAATTTTTGTATTTGACTATTTTCTAAGTTTTCATTTTTTAGGTCATCTCTAACCATTTCTTCCATATCTGCAATTTCATCTTTTAAAGTATCTAATCTATTTAGTACTTTTAAACGTATATATCTTTCAGGATTTTCTGTTTTTACTTCTATTTTATTTGTCATATTTGCTAATTCGTTATTTAATTCGTAGGTTTCTCCAAATTCTGGTGTTGTAACGGCAATTCCTGTTGTTTCTTGTATTTTTTGTTTTAATACATCTTGACTTTCTGGTTCTCCATGTACTAAAAATATGTGTTTTGGTTTATTTATAAATGAATATACAAAATTTAATAACCATTCTTGATCTGCATGTCCTGAATATCCTTCAATATATTCTATTCTAGCATTTACAGCTATTTCTTCTCCAAATATTTTTACTTTTTTTGCACCACTAACTATTTGGTCTCCTAAAGTTCCTTTTGCTTGGTATCCTACAAATAAAATTGTACTTTTTGGATTCCATAAATTGTGTTTTAAATGATGTTTTATTCTTCCAACTTCGCACATACCGCTTGCTGAAATTATGATAGATGGTTCATCGCTTTCATTTAAAGCTTTTGATTCATCTACAGTTTTTGTAAATTTTAAACCTGGAAATTCTAGTGGATTATCTCCACTTTTTATTACCTCTTGTGTTTCTTCATCAAATAAATCCATATTTTTTCTAAATACTTCTGTTGCAGATATTGCAAGTGGACTATCTACATATACTGGTGTTTTCATTAATTTTTCAAATTCTTCAAGAAAATGTTCATTATGGTGGTCTTCTTTTATTTTATTTAGTTCATATAAAATTTCTTGTGTTCTACCAACTGCAAATGAAGGTATTACAACTGTTCCTCCCTTTTCTATTGTTTCTGAAACTATTCTTAAAAATGTTTCTGCTTTGCTTTCATTTTTCATATGCAATCTATTTCCATATGTTGATTCCATTACTAAATAATCTGCATCTTCTATCATTGTTGGTTCAGAAAGTAGCGGAATATCGTTATTTCCTATATCACCTGAAAATACTATTTTTTCTTCTTTTCCATCTTCTTTAATCCACACTTCTATTATGCTAGAACCTAACATATGACCAGCATCATTGTATCTAACATGTATATTCTCATCTATTTCAATTATTTCATCATATTTTACTGGCACAAATACTTCTAAACATTTTGTTGCATCTTCTGCAGTATATAATGGTTGTAGTTCTGGTTCACCTTTTCTTGCACGTTTTCTATTTTTCCATTCAACCTCCATTTCTTGAATGTGACCACTATCTGGAAGCATTATTCCACATAAATCGCAAGTTGCTTTATGTGCATATATTGGACTTCTATACCCTTCATTATATAATTTAGGTATTCTACCTGAATGGTC
>CAJKKA010000119.1 GCA_905200315.1 uncultured Clostridium sp. | reverse complement strand
TTGCAAACACTACGTTTGCAAAAATTTTACTCGCTGCGCTCGTTTCTTTTACCCTCCGCTACTTTAAAAAAAATATAATTTTTTTTAAGTGCTACGATTAAAAGAACCAGCGCAATCCCGAATCGGTACCAATTCGTTTAATTGCCGTTCCACTTCACACATCCGAAACTCCGTTTCGTTTGTGTTCGTTTCACTCACACCGCACTTTCACTCACTCAGAAACTTCGTTTCTTCGCTTCGCTCGTGCTAATACATATGTCGCTCGTTACCGCTACAAAAACTTCGTTTTTGTCTGCTCTAACTTCGCTCATACATATCTTTTTTTTGCTACTAATACTGCAAACCGCAAAATTTATTTTGTAAAAAAATTATATTAACTTAATTAGCAAATTAAACTTATACGTTTGTAATATTAAGTTTCTCCGGTAAGATTTAATCCTTCCGCAGTTTTTTTGTTAATTATTTTATACATTGTTTTAATCCTCCTGTTTTTGTGTGTTATAACTAATACTATGCAATTTTAATTTTTGTATAACAAAACATACTTAAAAATCGTAAAAAACAAAAAATTAATATATCTTAAACTCACCGCTCCAATTATTTATAATTGGATCGTACGGACAAATCCGTACGAACCCATTATAAATAATCTCCGCTAGAAAACAAAAAAAAATAGAGACATCCCTGTCCCTATCTTGCATATACTAAAACTTTTTCTCTCCTGTAGTTATCAAATTCAGCCGTTTCTAGCCATTTTACTCTAACTCCATTTATAAATATTTCTTTTTCATAACTATCGTACTTTTCATTATAAATATAGTCCATACCTTGTAATCTAGTTTTTTCATTTTCCTCAAAATAAAGACCTTCTATCTTGTTTCCCTTGAATGTTTCAAGCCAATTATAAGAAACAAAATATAATTTTCCTGTTGCAGTATTTTTTAAATCTATCTCAACCGCTTCTTCCCTAAATATGCCATGCTCCAAAAGGTTTTTCGATTTATATATATACCTAGTTTTTTGTATAAGCAGAACCTCATATTCATTTAAAACCAATCCTTCTCGTCTTAGCTCTGTTATTATTTTTTGTGGTATTTCTGTATCTAAATTAATTGGAGCTTGTAAACTTTTATCATTTTTTTCTAAATATTCATTTAATAGTCTTTCTATAAGGTCATTTGCCCCGATACCTTCTTTTGCTGCAGCTTCTTTTAGAGCTATTATCTTGCTTTCTTCCATATTCGTATTAAATCTTTTTTTTGTCATTTTTCAAAACCCTCCCTTTTTGTACGTTGTATATTTTAATTATGTACGTCACAACTAATTTTATTATACGTTATAACTATAATAAGGTCAAGTTTTTTGCACAAAAAATCTACACTTAAATATACAAATATAAAAAACTTAGCATTAAAACTATCATTACAATATTAAATATCCAAACTAGCAAACTTATTGTTTTTAAAATCTTTAAACCTAGCATTTTACCACCTACCTTTTTTACTGGATTATCGCCACATAAACATTGTTTTAATCTATTCTTGTCGCTGAATTTTCCGATTTTACAATACACATAGATTAAAAACAAATCCCCATTTAAAGAAAGTCTATTTTTAGTTTTAGTTTTTATTTTAAATAGTAACTTTTATAGTAAATTAGTTACTTTTACTCAATGCAACAAATACCTAACGCACCTTATCTACTTATTAGCTTGTCCCAAGCAATGCTTAGAGGTTGCTTACTAACGCATTTCTTATCGTCTGTGCCAGACTGCACGAAATTTTGTTTTATTGAATTTTGTTTTAGTTACTTATTTAACTTTATAAAAAACAGTTAAAAGTAACATCTTCTTTAAAAGCAGAAAGAAAAAACATATCTATTACGATAATTTAATTTTCCCTTAGAACAGTCTATTTTGTAGATTTTAAACAAATAAACCTAAAAACAAAAAACAAAAAAATAAATCCTTTAGAAGGAAAAATTAAAAATGAAAAAAATCGTTTCAAAAAGTGACAGTTTTTTAAATCGATACAACCCAGTAAAATCAATGCTTTGAGCTATATTTCTATATGATTTTTTTTATTTTTTTTCTCGTAGTATTAGTAAAATATATATATATATATATATATCAGCGAGAAAAAAAACTTTTTTTTACATCTAAAAAACCCACTCTATCCCAGTAATACCAACGGGTGTAAATTGTGTAAAAACTGTCACTTTTTCAATCAATTTTTTTAAGTTTTTCTCCACCCCCCAAAAAAACTTAAAAAAATCATATCTGAAAGTGACAAATTTATTTTATTTATATTTATAATTAATCGCCATGATGTGTCATGGCGATCAATACATTAATGTATTGATTTAATAAAAAAAAGACCAGAATATCTGGTCTTTAAAATGGTATATTATCTTCACTTGTTATGTCGTATTCCCACGTTACTTCGTCTGTATTTTCTATAACTTCTTCTATAGTTATTACAACCTCTTCTGTTGTAACTTCTGCTTTAGATTCTTTCTTATATTTTCTTTTATTTTTCTTTATGACTTCACTTATACTTATCTCTTTTGCAGTAGATTTTATAAAGTTATTCATGCATAAATTATTCTGTTGCACGACATCTTCTTCAACTAATAATTTATCTCTTATTTGTTCGTAATCTTTTTTATATGTATTTTTTAAAAGTCTTGCAGCAGCTTTCTTTTGCCTATCTATAACACTTTCTTTACTAGCTTTTTTAGATTGCTTATTTATTTTGGCAATTATTTTATCTAAATTTTTTTCTTCAAGTTTATCATATAATTTTTCAAATTCATCTTCATCAATTTCAAATTGATATATTTTATAATAAAACTTTAAATTTTTAAATCCTTCTTGTTCCTTAACTTTTCGCAAAGATTCTCTTATAAAAATATTCCACTTATCTCTATATTGTAAGTCTTCTCTACTATCTATTTTTAAATCTTTTAAAACTTCATCTTCACATTCATTTATTAGCTCTATCTCGTCTTTTGTTGCTAATCTATACCTTACCTTATCTTCCTTGCCAACATTAAAACATAGCCTAACAAGTTCTTTATTTAAACTACAAAAGTCCTCATTTTTCTCTAAAAACTTATCTAAATTATATTTGAGTGTTGCGTTAACTCTATCCATATTAGCTTTAAAAAAGTTTATTAAAACTAGCTTAGGAATATTTAAGTTGTAAGCAATTATATTTATATTAGCTCTACATTTATTAAAATTTCTGTTTATAAGCCCTAATTCTGCTAATAAATCCGTTTTTGTAGTGTTGTAAAACCCTTTTTGATTATTGTTGTGCAAAATTATAATTAAAGCTTCTTCTATTAATTTATAATAAATTGTGCCTGTCCCTCTGGTTTCTTCTTCTTCTTTTATACTTAGTATAATAATTTGTTGCCCTTCTTTTTTAAATTTAATTATTTCTTCAATTTTTGCAACTTGTAATAATTTTGAGTTCCCAGACTTTTTAGGCTTAATTCCTATAGCTTCACAGAACTCCGTATAATTCTTAAAAACCTGTCCTTCACAGATATTTTTTGTAGAAATTTTATCTGTTTTCCTTTTTTTGTTTTCTTTGGTTTTCTTTTTTTGCAAGTTAAACTCCTCTCTTTCTGTTTGTTTGCAGAAAGATGAAGAATACACATTCTTTTTTTTATTGATTAAAATACAATACATATGCTATAATATCTATGTAAAATAAAAATAAGCACAACAATTAAACGCTTATTTTAGCGTATTAAAATAAAATAAAAATGTAGAAAAAAATTACTGAAGAACGTGCGATTCTTCTAAGAAACTCCTTCTGCCAAAAGGAGTTTTTTTTCTGCGTTTATTTACAATAATATTATAACATTATTTATACATACACACTACACAAAATATAGCTCTACTCTTACCTAAAAACAATTAGCCATACGGGTAGCTGGTCTAAATCACAAAAATTTTTTAACCCCTCTAGTTTTAATTAGAGGTATTTTTTTGTATTTTTTTTGCTTTTCTCAATACTGCGAGAAAAAAAACTTTTTTTTGCACCTAAAAAACCTACTCTATCCCAGTAATATCAACGAGTGTAAATTGTGTAAAAACTGTCACTTTTTAAAACGATTTTTTTAAAAATTAATTTCAATCTATCCGCTACAAAGAAAAACTTTATATTGGATCGTGATGACACGTCATCACGAACCCATATAAAGTTTCCCTTTTTCGCTAATTACTCTAAATCTAAAAGTTCCTCATACTCTTTTACTAATTTATAGAATGTAGTCTTTTTTAAATCCAAAAGCTTCATAGCTTGAACAGCCGTTATATCTCGATTTTTGTACTGCTTATATACCTTCTTAAAGCCTTTTGGCATTTGTATTTTCGGTCTACCTAGTGTCTCACCTCTCTCCTTCTTAGCCGCTAGAGCTTCTTTTGTTCTAGTTCTTATCTTCTGTAGTTCCAACTCCGCAAATGTTGTATACACCTCTATCAACATATTATTCATCATTTCTATAAGCATTTTATTTTGTTCTGTCTGATTATTTTCTACAGCTAATGTAGTTGGTATTTCTAGGATTCTTATTATTATTCCTCTTTCTTTTAACTTCCTAAGCTCTTCTAAATTTTCTCTCTTGTTTCTACCAAGTCTATCGACCTCTTTTATATAAAGTTCATCGCCTTCTCTTAGGATTTCTTCCGTAAGTTTTTTATACTCTGGTCTATCAAATTTGCTCCCTGTTACCACATCTGCATAAATTCTATCTAAATTATATTTTTCTAATATATCTATCTGCCTATCTGTTTTTTGTTTACCTGTACTTATTCTTGCATATCCATATTTCATTTCTTACCCTTCCTTTCCTTTCTGTTTCTATTTTATTTTCTATTTTGTTCGCAAAACGTTACAAAAGTTACTAAACATTTTTGAACACTTTTTATACTTATTTCCAATGTTCTCAGGTATCATTTTTTTACCCCTTCCGATTAGTTTATCAATCGACCGTTTTTCGGAATGTTACCCTAAAAAAATTTAACCACTTCTCTCGGCTCAT
>CAJKKA010000118.1 GCA_905200315.1 uncultured Clostridium sp. | reverse complement strand
TTTCTAGTTATTTTTAAATCCCTAATTTGATCAAACTCTCTACCATCAATTCTAGCCATGTTTTTTCCTTTCTAAAATCAAATACTTCTCTTAAATATTAAACTTAAATTCCGTTAAATTAACTTCATTCTCTAAATAATTCTAGCACTTCTTTGACTAATTTACTACATTTATAAGGTAAAATCAACTTTTATATACGTATTTTAAGGTTATAACAGTTCTTTTTCATTAGTTTTCTAAATTATTTATAACTTCATCAGTAGTTTTTAAGTCTATTAATTGTAAGAATTTTTCTTCATCTATAACTTTTATTCCAAGGTCATTAGCTTTTGTAAGTTTTGAACCAGCTTCTTCCCCTGCCAGAACGAAAGAAGTAGATTTACTTACACTTGAAGTTGCTTTTCCGCCTCTTTTTTCTATCATTTCTTTTGCATCATTTCTTTTTAAAGTTGGAAGAGTTCCTGTTAAAACTATCTTCATTTTTTCAAATATTTTTGGTATATCTGCATCATCTGATTCTATTAGCTTTGTGTTTACTCCTGCTTCTTTTAATTTTTCTATAACTGATATATTCTTTTCTTCTTTAAAGAATTCAACTACGCTATCTGCCATAGTTTGACCAAATTCTTCTAAGTTTATTAATTCTTGTTCTGTTGCATTCATTAATTTATCTAAATCTTTGAATTCACTTGCTAATATTTTTGCTGCTTTTGTTCCGATTAATTTTATACCTAATCCATTTATAAATCTCCATAAATCATTTTCTTTAGATTTATTTATAGCGTTTATTAAATTAGTTGCAGATTTGTCTCCCATTCTTTCAAGCACTGATATTTGTTCTTTTTTAAGGTAGTATAAATCAGATATATCTTTTATTAAGTCTTGTTTTAACAATAATGTTATTATTGATTCACCTAATCCATCTATGTCCATAGCTTCTCTTGATGCGAAATGGATAATTCCTCTTCTAATTTGTGCAGGACAAGATATATTTATACATTTAACAGCTGCTTCTCCTTCTAGTCTTACTGTTGGCTCGCCACAAACAGGGCACTCTTCTGGCATTTTAAATTCGATTTCTTCACCAGTTCTCTTTTCTTTTATAACCTCTACTACTTGTGGTATTATATCCCCTGCTTTTTGAACTAATACTGTATCATTTATTTTTATATCTTTTTCGTTTATATAGTCTTCATTGTGAAGTGTAGCCCTACTTACTGTAGTTCCTGCTAATCTTATAGGTTCTAAAACTGCTGTTGGAGTTATTGTTCCTGTTCTACCAACTTCTACAACTATATCTAATAATTTAGTTTCTTTTCTTTCTGCTGGGAATTTATATGCAATTGCCCATCTTGGACTTTTTGCAGTATAACCCATTTGTTCTCTTTGTGCTAAATTATTTACTTTTATTACCATACCGTCTATTCCAAAACCTAAGTCTTCCCTATGTTCTGTCCAATATTTAATATGTTCGATTATTTCATCCATAGTTTTGAATACTTTGAACTCTGGACTTACATGGAAGCCTTGTTGCTTTAAGTATTCTAATGATTCACTATGTGTTTTAAATTGTTTTGAATTTATATCTTCTAAATTAAATATGAATATATCTAATGGTCTTTTTGCAGTTAATTTAGAATCCAATTGGCGTAAAGAACCTGCTGCTAAATTTCTTGGATTTGCATATAGCGGTTGATCTTGTTCCTCTTGAATTTTATTTATCTCTTCAAAATCCTTTTTAGATATATAAACTTCTCCTCTTACTGTAAGTTCACCTTTTTCATCTATATTAAGAGGTATATTTTTTATAGTCATTAAATTTTTAGTTATATTTTCTCCAACTATACCATTTCCTCTAGTTGCTCCACTTTCAAATATTCCATTATTGTAATTAAGACCAACTGATAAGCCGTCTATTTTAAATTCAACTACGTATTCAACATCTGACCCCACAGCTTCTCTTACTCTTGAATCAAAATCTTTTAAATCTTCCCATGAATATGCATTAGAAAGACTTAGCATAGGTATTTTATGTACAACTTGTTCAAACTTATCTAATGGTTTCCCTCCAACCCTATTTGATGGAGAATCATTTCTCTTTAATTCTGGATTTTCTTCTTCTAATTTGATTAATTCTTTCATCAAATTATCATATTCAAAGTCTTCTATTTCTGGCGAATCTTGATTGTAGTATTTTTCATTGTGATAATTTATTAAATTTATTAATTCTTCAATTCTCTTTTGAGCACTCATATATTAAAAACTCCTTAATTTTTTATATAATCATAGTATTATCTAAATTATATTTTTTACGCTAATCTTAACTTTAATTTAACTAAATATAAATTAGCCTTATCTATCTTATCATAAATTTATATATTATTTTAGAAGACATTATGGAAATTAAATTTATTTAAATTAATATCCTCTTTCTACATTTACTATATTTGCTAATTCTTTTCCTTCTTTGTATTTCTTCAAATTAGAATACATTAATTTTTCTACTCTTATAGGATTTTTTTCTGAAACCCAGCAATTATGTGGTGTAACGATTACATTTTCAGCATCCCATAATAAACTATCTTTTGGTAAAGGTTCTTTTTCAAATACATCTAGTGCAACACCTTTAAATTTACCTAAATAAAGAAGCAAATCGTCTTCTTTTACATTTTTACCCCTACCTACATTTATAAAACTAGAACCTTCTTTCATTAAAGAGAATTTATCTTTATTAAGCATACCTTCTGTTTCCTTCGTACAAGGCATTGTGCTTACTACAACATCACAATTTTTAAATATCTCATCAATTTCATCTTTGCTAAAACACTTGTCAAAGTATTCTACATCTCTTCCATTAGTATTATTGCCCCAAATCTCTACACCAAATCCTTGAAGTCTTTTTGCTGCTTCTATAGCAATAGTTCCTGTTCCTAAAAATCCTATTCTTTGACCATATAACTCACTTATAGAAACTAAATCCATATGCCAAATTTTTTCTTGTTGTTGATTATAAAACATTTTTGCTCTTTTATATATTTCCAATATACACATAACTATCCATTCTGCCATTGGAATGCTATATCCACCTCTGTTGTTAGTAACTTGTATATTTCTAGCTAAAACTTTTTCTTTTGGAAGTTGATCAAATCCTACACTTGTTAACATTATATATTTTAAATTTTTCATTTTTTCTATATCCAAAGTTTTAAATGGATTATAGCAAACTAAAATATCCGCATCATCCGTTTCTGAACTATTTGTAACTTTGCTTTCTGAAATACGCACAACATCATATCCTAAATCTTGTATTTTTTTAAATTGTTCATCACTTATTTTTACAGTAATCAAAATCTTCATAAATTCTTATCCCCTTTCATTGTTAATATAATTATAGTCAAAAAAAATTGAGATGTATTCATCTCAATCACTAAATATCAAATTATTTTTATTATTATTTATTTATATCATCAAATATAACTTCTCCAGATTCTATGTCATACATAGCTGAAATAATTCTTAATTTATCTTCTTTTTCTAATCTTGTTAAAACTTCACTTGCTTTTAAACATTCTACACTATGTCTTGCATTTAATACTTCACATTTTCTTTGATCTTTTTCATCTCCAATAGCCTCGGCAACTTTGTTGGTAATTGCATTTATATAACTATGCCCTTCATTATGCAGTGTTGAATGAACAGCTCCACAATGAGTATGTCCTAATACCACTATTAATTCTACACCTAAATGTTCTGATGCATATTCTACTGAACCTATTTCAAAATCACCAATTACATTTCCCGCATTTCTAATAATAAATAATTCTCCCATACTAGAGGAAAAAATATGTTGTACTGGAACTCTTGAGTCAGAACAAGTTATTATAGTTGCATATGGCTTTTGTCCTTTATTTTTTAATTCTTCACGCAAATCTTGATGAAAAATTGAGGGATTACTTTGACATTCTAAATAGAGTTTACTACCTTTTTTTAATTTTTCTAGTGCTGCTAAATAATGCATAATATCTCTCCTTTAAATTATAGTATTATGAAGTTTTTTATATTAATTCAACAACAATTTATAAAATCCTTTAAAATCTTACATTTTTTATATGTATTTAAATATTTAAAACAAAAATAGCCCCTATATAATAGGCGCTATCTCAATTTTTTTATTTAGAATGATCTACAACTTGACCTTTAGCAATTGATTTTCTTTCTTCTTTTAAGTTATAAATTAATGTATCTAGTTTCCAGTCTATTGAAACTTCTGTAACCATAGCTGTTAAAGGTCTTCTTATTTTCATCTTTTTTAATCCATCTAAGAATCCTGAAACTCTATTTGTTGGTATATTGTTAAATATTATCGCTTTTTCGCTCCAAGTATTTTCATTATCATCAGATATATTTCCATCTAATATATCTTTTATTTTTGTATTCCCATTTTTGCTAGTTAAAACTATTCTGTCCTTTATTCCTGCAAAACTACTTACTGTCTTTATAGCTGCAACTTCTTTATTGTTGAAATTAACTAAGATTATACAACTTCTATCGTGTATATTATTTTGTTCATTTTCATTTATTTTTTTAAATGTCATAATTTCTCTCCTTATAAACCTAATTTATATTTCACTTTTGGCTCTATTTTTTAAGCCATGGTGTTTTTCTTTAATTTGAAAATGGCTAATTATTGTTAATACTCCACTTAATATTAAAATTAAGTAATATACTAATCCGCCATATAAAAGTACTGCATATCCTAAAAACTGTTTTGGAAATACAGTTGAAAATATATTGAAAAATGCTAACTCATTTGCTCCTATATTACCCGGAGTTGGTATTGGTGAAACAGCCATATATAAAAGCGTTTGTAAAGTTATTATATAAAGTAACTTACCTTGTCCTAAATCAAAAGATTTATATATCCAATATGACACACTAAAATAAGCTGTTAGCTGTATTATAGTTAACAAGGTTGTCTTTATTAATAACTTTTTATTTGTCATAAAAAACTTAACTGATGTACTATATTCTTCTATAAATTTATCGACTTGTCCCTGTTTATTTTTTAGAAATTTAAAAATCTTTAATTT
>CAJKKA010000117.1 GCA_905200315.1 uncultured Clostridium sp. | reverse complement strand
ATATATTTTCTGTTTCTGCTAAATTTATATCTTCATATGATATTGAATTTTCTTCTTTTTTCTCTTCTACTTTTTCTGTTGAAGGTAATTTTCCAAAGGTTTTTAAATACATTTCATTAAAATCAACATTGTTTATATTTTCTTTTAATTTTTGTAATTCGTCTAGTTTTTCGAATACTGTTTTTTCTTCTGGACTTTTTTCTTTTTCACTTGTTTTTTGTTCAGTTGATTCTTTTTCTTCTGTTTCTTTTACCTCTTGGGTTTGCTCTATTTCTTCTGTATTTTCTAATGGTTCTATTTCTTGTATTTTTTGCTCAATTGCTTCGTTTATAATATTTTTATTTTTTATTATATTTTCTATTTCTTTTTCCTCAAATATTTCCTCTTTTTTCTCTACAACTGGTTCTACTACTTGCTCTTTTACTTCCTCTGTTTTTGCTTTAACATTATTATTTTCTTGTGGTTTTATTCCTGCCTTTTGCATTTCTAAATCATTTTGAATTTTTCTTTGTAATTCTATTAGTTTATTTAAAGTTGAATTTGCATCTATTTTTTCTTCTCCTTTTGGTTCTGCATCCTCATTATTTCTAAATAATGAGCTTGATGACATTTTAAAGTTTTCTGCATTATTACTTTTATCCCTTTCTGTATCTGTTACTAAATCATTTTTTAATAGAGTATCTTTTATTGAATGATATATTGCTTTAAATACCTTTTGTTCTTCTACAAATCTTACTTCTAGCTTAGCAGGATGAACATTTACATCTACTTTGCTAGAATCCATTTCTATATTTAAAACTAAAAATGGATATTTTCCTATTGGTAACATTCCTTTAAAACTTTTTTCTACTGCACTTGATAAAGTTTTATCTTTTATATATCTATCATTTACAAAAAATAATTGGTTACTTCTATTTGAACGCGCAATTCCTGGTTTTCCAACTACTCCTTTTATGTGCAAATCTTCGTATTGATAATCTACATCTAAAACTTGTGTTGCAACATCTTTTCCATATATGCTATAAATTACATCTTTTAAATTTCCATTTCCGGTTGTTTGAATTACAACTTTTCCGTTAGATATTAATTTAAATGCTACTTCTGGATGAATTAATGCAAGTCTTGTTATTGCATCTTCTATATAACCTGCTTCTGTAAAATCTTTCTTTAAGAATTTATATCTTACTGGTGTATTAAAGAATAATTTTGTTACTGTAATCATTGTTCCAACTGGTGCTGCTATTTCTTGTTTTTCTAAAATATCTCCTGCTTCTACTACTATTTTATTTCCTGTTTGTATATCTTCTGTTCTTGATATCATTTCTACATTTGCAATAGATGCAATACTTGCTAAAGCCTCTCCTCTGAACCCCATAGATTTAACTGTTTTTAAATCTTCAGCTACTCTTATTTTACTGGTTGCGTGTCTTTCAAAGGCTATTTCCATATCATCTGGCATAATACCTTTTCCATCATCTGTAATTCTTATGTATGAAATTCCTCCATTTTTTATTTCTATATTAATATTTTTTGCTCCTGCATCTATTGAGTTTTCAACCATTTCTTTTACTACAGATGCTGGTCTTTCTATAACCTCTCCTGCAGCAATTTGGTTAATTGTTAGTTCGTCTAATAAAACTATTTTTCCCATATTTCTTCTCCCTTAACTATATTAGAATTTTTCAAATGAATTATATCATTAAAATTTTATTTTTGTATAGTTTTTTATAACTTTTTTATTATTTAAATAAAATACAAAATTATATATATGTAGCTCCACAAGTGTGAAGCATTTTTCTTTTGAAAACATGCAGAAAGAAAATATCCTTTACACTGAAAGATGGAGCAGACTTTTATATAATTGTAACACAATTTTAAAAAATGAATATTATATACCATACTAAGAAGTAAAGCTTAGGTTCTTATATAAGGAGGTAGCTATTATGGGAAATTGTTGCTGCGGAAATGACAACATTTTATGGTTCATCATTTTATTCCTTCTTCTTTTCTGTGGAGGATGTGGAAACAGATGCTGCGACAGAGGAAACTGTGGTTGCAATGATGGATGCGGATGTTAGTCTTATGAAAAAAATGTACTTATTGAAAGGGGGGAAATGTTATGCCAGAAAATAGAGGATGCGGATGCGGTTGCGGATTCGGTGGTGACTGCTGTTGGATAATAATATTATTCATATTAATAATTTGCTGCTGTGGAAATAACAACGGATGTTGCTAATTTTAAAACACAAAATTAAGGGAGCCTTTTAGCTCCCTTGTTTTATTTTTAATACATTCCGCCCATTGGTGCGTCTTCGTGTCCTCCGCATCCGCATTCTTTTGGTTCTTTCTTTTCTGTTACTAAACTTTCTGTTGTTAGTATCATTGATGCTACACTTGATGCATTTTGTATTGCACTTCTTGTTACTTTTGTTGGGTCTACTATTCCTTCTTTTTTCATGTCTACATATTTTTCTGTTGCTGCATCAAAACCTATTCCGTCTTCTGAATTTTTAACTTTTTCTAGTATAACTGCTGGTTCTAGTCCTGCATTTCTTGCTATTTGTTTTATTGGTTCTTCTAAGGCATTTAATACTATTTTTGCTCCTAGCTTTTCGTCTTCTTCTAATGTACTTGCTAATTTTTCTACTTTTGGAACTACATTTACATATGCTGTTCCTCCACCTGCAACTATTCCTTCTTCAACTGCTGCTTTTGTTGCAGATAATGCATCTTCTATTCTTAGTTTTTTGTCTTTCATTTCTATTTCTGTTGCTGCTCCAACTTGAATTACAGCAACTCCACCTGCTATTTTTGCAAGTCTTTCTTGTAATTTTTCTTTATCGAATTCACTTTTTGTTTCTTCTATTAGATTTTTTAATTGTTTTACTCTTTCTTCTATTTTTGCTTTATCTCCGCTTCCATCAACTATTATTGTGTTTTCTTTTTGAACTTTTACTTGTTTTGCTCTTCCTAATTGTTCAATTTGAACATCTTTTAGTTCCATTCCAAGGTCTGAAGATATAACTTCTCCACCTGTTAAAATTGCCATATCTTCTAGCATTTCTTTTCTTCTATCTCCATAACCTGGAGCTTTTACTGCTACAACATTTAAAACTCCTCTTAATTTGTTTAATATTATTGTAGACAATGCTTCTTGTTCTATATCTTCACATACTATCACAAGTTTTCCAGATTGTTGCATTAAATTTTCTAGTAATGGTAATATTTCTTGAATGTTACTTATTTTTTTATCTGTTAATAATATGTATGGATTATCTATAATTGCCTCCATTTTATCTGTATCTGTTACCATATATGGAGAGATGTACCCTTTATCAAATTGCATTCCTTCAACTACATCTACATATGTATCTGATGTTTTTGATTCTTCTATTGTAATTACTCCATCTTTTGAAACTTTTTCCATTGCATCTGCAATTAAGTTTCCTATTTCTTTATTGTTTGCTGAAATACTTGCAACTCTTGCTATATCTTCTTTTCCATTTACTGGTGAGCTTATTTCTTTTATTCCTTTTACTGCTTCTTCTACGGCTTTATCTATACCTCTTTTTATTGCCATTGGATCTCCACCTGCAGCAACATTTTTTACTCCTTCTTTTACCATTGCTTGTGCAAGCACTGTTGCTGTTGTTGTTCCATCTCCGGCTACATCGTTTGTTTTTGTAGAAACTTCTTTTACTAAACGAGCTCCCATATTTTCAAAACTATCATCTAGTTCTATTTCTTTTGCTATTGTAACACCATCGTTTGTAATTAATGGTGCTCCATAGTTTTTATCTAATACTACATTTCTTCCTTTTGGTCCTAATGTAACTTTAACTGTATCTGCTAATTTATTAACACCTTCTAATAATGCTTTTCTTGCATCTTCTCCATAAATAATTTCTTTTGACATTTCACATTCCTCCTATCATTTTTTATAGGCACGGAGCTCCGTGCCCCTACATTAATTTATTTAACAATGGCTAGTATATCATCTTCACTAACAATTATGTAATTTTCTCCTTCGAATTTAACTTCTGTTCCAGCATATTTGCTTACTATTACGTTATCTCCTTTATGTATATCCATTTCTTGATATTTTCCTTCTACTTTTAATCCTGGGCCTACTTCTATTACTTCTGCTACTTGTGGTTTTTCTTTAGATCCGCTTGAAAGAATAATTCCACTTTTAGTTGTTTCTTCGCCTTCTTTCATTTTTATTAATACTCTGTTTGATAATGGTTTTATCATATATATTACCTCCTTAAATTTTGTATTAGCACTCTAATCTTTTGACTGCTAATAATTTATACCTATTTAATTAAATTGTCAATAGATATTATCATTTTTCACAATAAATTCACATTTAAAAAGTACAAGCAGATTGCCTGTACTTTTATTATATGTTTATTTTTTGCTTTCTAGAACATTTTATTGTAAATTTAATCTAAACAAAATACTTTTACTCTAAATGGTGCTGAAGCCACATTTGAAGTATTATAATTAAATCCATTACCTGAACTAGTTGACCAAGTCATTACACATATTCCTCCAGATTGAACAACTATTTTATCTATATTATCTCCTTGTATTTGTGTTGCTTTAACTCCATTTGAGCCACCTTCATATACAAATCCTGTTTCTCCCCATACATTATTAAAATATATCTCTGCTACAGCATATACATTATGCCCCTTGTATGGATTTTCTATTTCAATTCTTTGGTTATTTGTAAGTATAGCTGGATTCTCCTCTGTTCCGTTTGGATATAGTATTGTGCTTTGTAATTTTGTATAGCTTTCTCCTGTTCTTGTTGTTATTTCATTTTCTAAGTTTTTTAAATTTTCCATTTCTTGTTCTTGTGATTCGTTTGTTTTTTCTTTTGCTAGTTGTGCTTTATTTATTATTCCGTTTTCTCCCATTAACATGTTTATGGTTACACCAGCTAGGATTAATAGAACAATTACGGTTATTATTAAGGCAATTAAAGTAATAGCAATGTTTGAGATTGGATTGTTTGATGTTGATTTTTTTGTATATTTTTGTTTTATCAACGGGTCGTCGAGCATTTCGGAGTTGTTCGAACGTACGTGAGAATACAAATCCGTT
>CAJKKA010000116.1 GCA_905200315.1 uncultured Clostridium sp. | reverse complement strand
GCAAATAGTAGGAGTAATAGCTATCATAAATTATTACTTGAGAATTTAGGTAAACAAAATATGCTACAAAACACAACATTTATAAGTGCAAATTACGATATACATATCGATAATGCAATAGCGAGTTTATATGATGCAAATAAATTTCCGGTTATGCTAAATTATGGGATTGATTTTACTAATTTCAATATGAGCAAAAATTCATGGCAAAAACCGATAGAACCTATGATAAATCTATATAAAATTCACGGTTCACTAAACTGGCTTTATTGCCCAATTTGCAATAGCATAACAATAACGCCGTATGAAGGTGGTGTTATGAGGATAATTGAAAATATAAAACAGGCTAAATGCTTAAATTGTGGGGAACTTACGATACCTATAATAGTGCCACCGACTTATTTTAAAAACATGTCAAATGTATTTTTGAGTACAGTTTGGAATAAATCAGAAAGGGCGCTTAGAGAAAGTGATATTCTAGTATTTTGTGGATATTCTTTCCCAGAAGCTGATATGCATATAAAATACCTTCTAAAAAGAGTTCAGACAAGTAGGTTAAAAGAAAAATTAAAAGTAATAGTAGTAAATAATCACGCTAAAAAAAGAAACTCCCTTAGAGAAAAAGAAAAAAATAGATATGAAAGATTTTTGGGAAAAGATGTGGTTTATACAGAGTATTCATTTGAAGAGTTTGCAAAAAATCCTAAAAAAATAATAGATTTAGCAAAATAAATAATTAAAACAAAAGAAAATAACAGGGGGAAATTTATATGTATGGATTAGGGGTCATTGTAAATGGATTAGTTATAGTGGGAGCGAGTTTTGCTGCATTAATATTAAAAAAATTTATAATGAAATTCGATAAAAATAATAAAGTAGAAAAAATAAGCGATACAATAATGTCCGGCTTGGCATTTTGCATAATATACATGGGTATAAGCGGCGCTCTTGAATGTCAACATGTGCTTATATGTATAATATCTATGGTAGTTGGAGGTCTTATAGGCGAACTTATAGATATTGATAAAGGCCTAAATAGTCTTGGAGATAAAATAGAAGAAAAATTAAATAAAGGAAAAGTAGATGTATCAAAAGAAAAGGTGTCAATATCACAAGGTTTTGTATCAGCTAGTTTATTATTCTGCGTAGGAGCTATGGCAGTAGTCGGTGCATTAAACAGTGGTTTATTTGGAAATAACGATACTTTATTCGCAAAATCAGCATTAGATGGAGTTTCTTCATTTTTATTTTCACTTACTATGGGTATAGGAGTTCTTTTATCAGCAGTAGCCGTATTTTTATATGAAGGAATTATAGCATGTGGGGCGTTTTTATTAAAAGGTGTGCTTTCAACTGCTGTAATAACAGAAATGAATGCTGTTGGAAGTTTGCTTATTTTAGCACTTGGAATAAATATGATATTAAAAGCAAATATAAAAGTCGCAAATCTGCTTCCTGCTATGTTCGTACCAATAATATTTGGAATTATAGGAATGATATAATTTTATGCTAGAAAAACAGAGTTTTTTAGTATTATAATATTGTAATTTGTAATATTTAGTCGCTCAAATACAAAACTTTTAGACAAATTTTGTATTTAAGAGGAAAACAAGTTGTAAAATCAAATATAGTAATAGTAATAAAATTCGTAAAACATTTACAGGGAGGTTACTATTATGATTGCATTTGATATAAATGGAGCTATAATAAAATTTGATGAACAAAGAGATAATTACAATACTATACGAAAAATATTTTTAGAATATGCGAGAAAAGCGAGAAAAGAATTTCAAGAATACTGCGATGAAAACTTAACTACATTTAGAAAATTAAACGACAAATACTTAATTTTTTGTGAAAGACTAATAGATGAAGGAATAAAAAAAGGTGTAGAAATATTAGTTAGTTATAATGTAATAGTTGTCGATTTCAATATATTTAAAGAAAAATACTGCGAAAAATATTTTGACTTCAAACTTATATTTAATAATTTTTTAAAAGAAAAAGACGCTATAAAAAATAAAAAGAATGTATCTAGACTATTTGATATAAAACCATCTATAGATAAATTATCTAGAAGCATATATAGAGATTGCTTTAATATACACATGGCTGTTATTGATGCACTTTTAGAATATAACGTAAAAGATGTTGAAAGCTATATAGATATTGAATCTATAAAACAAGCGAACGCATTATTTAATAATTATAAAGATGGATTTATAAGCAAACCAGATAGCGCAAGAATAGTTCAAAAGATTATAATGGCTAATCCTTATAGAAAAGATGTATATGAATATTTGATAAAAGAAGATGGAGATTTTGGTGGCGAAATCGAACGTCTTACAAAATATTTAGGATACGATATAAGACCATTTAAAGATTATCTTATGGATGTATATATTCAAGAACTTGTGCAAGGCGACATTACTAATTTAGAATTATCAAAAGAAAAAGTATCGAAATATGCAAAATATATAGGTTGCGATAATGCATCACTTTATATTACTAGAATAGATGCTATTCATACATTTGAAAATGCGTAAAAGCTAGCTTAGGCTAGCTTTTATTTTTTGAAAAAATTAAAAAATAATATTGACATTAAAGTAACTGGAAACTTTACACTTATACATAAGAAAATAGATTAATTAAGAAAGGGGAAAAGTAATGAAAAGATTAAATCGATGGATATATGCTGTTATAGGGGTAATCGTTTTACTACTTGCAGGACTTATATACGCTTGGAGTGTGCTTGTAATACCAATAGCAAATGAATTTACAGATTGGAGTCATACAAGTCTATCATTGACATTTACAATTTGTATGACATTATTTTGTATAGGAGGATTAATAGGAGGAATTTTACAAAAGAAAATAGATGTAAAGATAAATGTTTGGGCTTCAGGAATATTATTTTTTGTAGGATTTTTTATTGCTTCAAAAGCACAAAATATAATAACTTTATATATAGGATATGGTGTATTAGCAGGTTTTGCATCAGGGCTTGCTTATAATTCAGTAATGAGTACTATGTCAAAATGGTTCCCTGATAAGCAAGGACTTATATCAGGAATACTTTTGATGGGATTTGGACTTGGAAGTTTTATAATAGGGAAAGTTTATCAAGCATATACACCAAGTACTATAGGCGGATGGAGAATATCTTTTTTGATATTTGGAGTTATACTTGCAGTTGTCTTAATTATTTTTGGATTTTTCTTTGTAAAACCAGATGAAGATTTTATTTTGACTGTTTCTAAAAATAAAAAAGAAAACAATATCAAAAAAGAAGTTGGAATAGATATAGATGCAAAGCAAATGATAAAAAGAACATCATTTTGGTTTTATTTTGTATGGGCAATTCTTCTTAGTGCATCAGGCTTAGCGCTTATATCACAAGCAAGTGGTATTGTAAATGAGATAGCGAAAAATATAGATGCATCTTCAGTAGCTACAATAGTAGGTCTAATATCTATTTGCAATGGTATAGGTCGTGTTATATATGGTGGTATGTTCGATAAATTTGGACGATTAAAAACAATGATTACAGTCGTAGTAGTATTTTTAGTATCATCTATTTTATTAGTACTTGCATTTAATACAAAAAGTTTAATAATTTTGATTGTTGGATTTATATTATGTGGAGCTTCATTTGGAAGTACTATAGCAGGCATGCTTTACGACTATACAGGATCTTATATAAGTACAACATTTTTAATGATAGGTGGTATAATATGTAGTTTTATTTGTACTATATGTATAAAAAGACCTTAGCATTCTGAAAAATATACTTAAATATATAAAAAAAATTATATATTTTAAAATGTATTTATATCATGTAAAAAAATTAACAATGAAAGTAAAAAATATGAAAATAAATTACAACTTGTGATAAAAATAACATAATACAAAACACAGTATTTATTTGGAATTTTCAAAAAAATCAACAAAATCAACACATTTTATACTATGATATATTTAAGACGTTTAATTAAATAACAAAAAATTAAATCATTACATTTACAATTAATTTAGATATAATAATTTAATTTTTTAGTTTTAGATGTTGATATAATTAAAAATTTGTATAAAATTAAAAGAAAAACGATTTCATAAAAAATCATAATAATGCCATTTATATATAACAACATATACAAAAAAATAATGGTAGAGTTTAATTTTTAAAGGGGGATTTTTATGTGTAATTTTGTTGAACAAAATAGGAAATTATTTGATGAATTAGATAATTTAATCGATTCATTAGAAGTAGCAGATGAAAGTGCTTTAATATTTGTACTTAAAGAAGCTCAAGGAATATTTGGTTACCTACCAAAAGAAGTTCAACTCCATATCGCTGATAAGTTAGGTGTATCGCCATCTAAAGTATACGGTGTTGTAAGTTTTTATTCTTACTTCTCAACTAATCCAATCGGCGAGTACAAAATAAGTGTCTGTCTTGGTACAGTATGTTTTGTTAAAGGCTCAGATAAAGTAATGGCTGAATTCGAAAAACAATTAGGAATTAAAGCTGGAGAAACAACAGAAGATCTTAAATTCACTCTTGAAGGTTTAAGATGTGTTGGTGCTTGTGGTTTAGCTCCTGTTGTAGTTGTAAACGGCAAAGTTTACGGTCAAGCAACTCCAGATGATGTAAGTAAAATATTAGATAACTATAGAAATTTAGAATTAAGCTGTTAGGGGGTACTTTAGATGAAAAAATTAAATTCAATAGCTGATTTAAAAGCTGCTGTAAAAGAATACAAACCAATTCTTGATTTAAGAGAAAATCACACAGATGCTATACCAGATAAAAGAGATATATTAGTCTGTGGAGGTACAGGATGTACATCTTCAGAAAGTTTACTTATTATAGAAAAATTAAAAGAAGAAATAAAAAAAGCAGGTCTTGAAGATCATGCAATGGTACATTTAACAGGATGCTTCGGTTTCTGTGCAATGGGACCAATAGTTAAAGTTTATCCAGATAATGTATTTTATGTTCACGTTAAACCAGATGATGCAGAAGAAATTGTAAACAGCCATATAGCTAGAAATGAAGTAGTTGAAAGATTATTATTTGAAGAACCTGCACTTGATTATAAAAAAGTTCAAAAACACG
>CAJKKA010000115.1 GCA_905200315.1 uncultured Clostridium sp. | reverse complement strand
GCTTTATTTAAATATTCATTATGTCTAATATCAAAATACTCATTTATTATTTTATTGATTTCATATAACTCATTATGTATAACTGTATAAACTTTGCTATCTCTATTTTCTCCAACTAATAGTGCAATTTCTTGATTTTTCATCTTAATTCCATCGCCATCATTTATCGAGACTATATATTGTAGTGAATCTGTTATATAATCTAATGCTGTTTTTTTATCTAATAACTCATCACTTATAATTAATTCCTCTGAATAATTAATTTTTCTTTCAAGCTGCTCATAATTATAAATATATTTTATTTCATTTGAACTTTTATGCCCTACTGAAATAAGTACTCCATTTCTAAGCTTCAATGGAATATTAAATTTCACCAATCTTTTATTTACATCTACTGTGAAAGCATACCTATCCTTTATAAATTCTGAATATGTTAACTCCGTTAGCATCTTTAATGATTTAACTGTAATTGTTTCATCCTTTTCTAAAATTCCATCGTATTCTACACCAAAGTTTAATTTATAATAATGATTAAAATCTATATCTAAATAAGGTTTTGCATCATCATGTTCATCATAACTAATAAATTGCTCTTTTATTAAATTATTTTGTGGTAATTCGTATAAATACCATTGTTTAAAACTCACCCAAAATCTATCTAAATTATTTTCCATATATACCCCCAATATATTTTGAAATTTAATCTGATAATGTAATTCTAGCACTCCTGTTTTATCATAACAATTAATAAAATTTTACGGTCTACATGAAAATCCAATACCCAATGCCCCTGGTCCTGTATGACAAGTAACTCCAAATGATAAATAATCACACATTACTTCATGTCCCGGAAATGCTTCTTTAATATCTTGCACCCATCTTTGCGTTGTTTCATCATCAGCACTCGATGCAGCTAATAAGTGTATATCACCATTTTTAAATTCTTCTGAGTATTGCTCTGACAATATAGTTTTAATATCCTCAATCATTGTCTTTTTAGCTTTTTGAAGACCTCTACATTTTTTATATAATTCTAAGATTCCGATATCTAAAGATAAAATTGGTTTTATATTTAATATCTGACCTGCTACAGCAGCACCTGATGATATTCTTCCGCCACGTCTTAAATATTTTAAATCATCTACAGCTATAAAAATCGCCATTTTTTGTTTAGCTTGTTCTAATTTTAATTTAATCTCGCTAGCTGAAAGCCCTTCTTCTATCATTTCTAATGCATCCAATATTGATTGATGTAGTGGTGTTGATATTCTCCCATGATCCACAACATAAACTTTCTCTTTATATTTTTCCTCTTGTGCGAGCATTGCCGCAGTAGAATATGAACCACTTAATCCACTACTAAGAGGCATATATAAAATATTATCGTATTCTTCTAAAACACCATCCCATAAATTCATAACGTCTTCTGGTGATGGTTGTGATGTGCTAATATCTTCTTGGTTAATCAATTTTTCCATAAGTTCATTTCGAGTTATATTTTTCCCCTCATAATAACACTCTCCACCAATATAAAATGGCATAGGTAATATTTTTATACCTAATCTGTCTGCCTCATCTTGAGTAATACTGCTATGACTATCTGTTATAATTCCTATTCGACTCATTATTTTTCCTAACCCTCCTATTATATAAAACTATACCTATAAAATTTTATATGAATATGTCTATTTTAACATAGTGTTTCCTATTTTCTCATTTTTTACAAAACAAACTTAATTTATTTTCATATATTTAAAACTATGCATTGTCTAATATTTACAGAAAAATAATGTATTATACTATATTTTATAGTTTTATTAAAATCTTTTTTCTTTATAAAAAAAGACCGTTACAAATTTTAATATGTAACAGTCAAATATTTTATAATTTATTTAAATCAACTTTGAACATAGGTAATCTAAATTTAACTTATATCATTTTTCTAATTACTGCAAATAAACCACCTATAGATGCTATGATAACTCCTATATATCCTCCAACCCCTGCGTCAGAAGTTTTTGGAGTATCATTACTTTTTGGTTGCCCTATTAATAATTCATCTTCGTTATTATCCTCTGAATCTTGTTCTCCATTAGAATCTCTATCTTTATTTTCATTTATATCTTCTGAATTATCTTGATCTTTTTGATTATTATCTGATTGATCATCTTCAACATAATCATTTATTGGTATTATTTCACTATCGTCTATATCTTCATTTTCATCTACATCTTCTAGATTATCATCTATATCATAATCTTCCTCTATATCTAAATTTCGTTCTTCAACTTGAGTTGGGTTTATTTCATTAGCAAATATTTGTGTAGACCCAAGTGGAACCATACCTGTTGCTATAAATGCACTTAATCCTAATATTTTTATTTTATTTTTCATATTTTACCTCCTAAATCCTACTTTTTTTCACTATCAATTAATTATTTGTTAATTTAATCAATTTATTAAGTTCTGCTTTGTCTATTTTTCCATATATATTTTGGTATGAATAAGAATATCCTTTATTGCTCCAAATTACGTAATTTATACTATCTGCACTGTAGTATGAAATATTTACTCCTTGGATTGTTTCTGTTTTTAAAAATTTTCCATCAGGAATTTCGATTATATCTTTATCTCCTTTTGCTATATCAAATTCAGTACCATCTTTGTATATTATTCGTCCCTGTTTATCTCTATTTTTTTCTCCAATAACAAAATACTTATCAACTTCTTTATCTAAAACCGGAACAGTAAATCCTAAATCTGATTCCATTTTTTTGATTGAACTTACTTCCTTTAATAGATTTTTTTTTGAATCAAAACCTGATACTTTATTATTTTCATCATTCATAAATTCATTTCCATCTTCTTTTAATACTATATTATCTAGAGTATTTGTTTTTTGATTGAAAAATACTACACCTATAGCTATAGCAATTATTGAAACTGAAGCAATACTTATAAATTTTTTATGATTTTTTTGTGCTATATTTTGTGCTTTTTTCAAGTATTTTTCAAACCTTATAATTTTTTTTGACTTATTATAGTTATCATACTCCTCAAGTAAAAACTCGTCATCTATATCTCCAAATGCATCCAGAAATTTATTTTCATCAATCATATATATTGACCTCTTTCTTCTAAAAACTCTTTCAATTTTGTTCTAAACCTTGATAATGTCATTTTCACATTACTTTGGCTTAAATTATTTTTTTCAGCAATATCTTTTATAGAATATAAATACCAATATCGCTGAACTATTATTATCCTTTTTTCTCTTGGCAAAGATTTTAAAAATTCATTTATATATTCTGTTAGATATTTTTCTTCCATTTCTGTATCAATATCATTTTGACTAGGTATACATTCTTTTAATTCATCCAGAACTAGTGGCACTTCTCCCTTGCGTTTTTGACAATTCTTGCTTTTATAAATATTTAAAGCTAAATTTCTTGTGATTTTACCTAAAAATGCTTTTAAAATTTTTGGTCTTGTCGGTGGAATTGAATTCCATGTTTTTAAATATGTATCATTTACGCATTCTTTTGAATCTTCAAGGTTGTATAGAATATTGTTTGCTATTGTGTTACAATAGCTCCCATACTTTTTATCAGTCTCAGATATAGCATTTTCATCTCTAAACCAATATAGATCTACAATATTATGGTCTTCCAAGTTTTTTCCTCCTTTCATATAATAAGACAACAAAAAATTATGTTGGTCACAGTTTATATTTAAATTTTAATTATATTTTTTTTAATTTAATATACAATAAATTTATTCAAAAAAATAGGGACACTTATTTCAAGCATCCCTATGTTCTATAAAATATTCCTATTTGTCTTTTCTTTGTAATAATACTACAGTTTCGCAGTGTGGTGTATTTGGGAACATATCCATACATCTAACTTTTTTAACTTCATATCCGTAACTTTCAAATCCTTGTAAATCAACTACTAGAGTTTTTGGGTTACATGATATATAGATTATTTCTTCTGCATTAAATTTAGATATATCTCTAACAGCATCTTTGTGTATACCTGGTCTTGGTGGGTCAACTATTATGATGTCAGGTCTTTCTTTTAAGCTGTTTACTGTTTTAGCAACATCTCCTGCTATAAATTCACAGTGAGTTAATCCGTTTAATTTAGCATTTTCGTTTGCTGCTTCAACTGCTTCTTCTACTATTTCTATTCCGTAAACTTTTCTAGCTTTTTGAGATAAGACTTGTCCTATTGTTCCAGTTCCACTGTATAAATCGTAAAGAACTTTATCTTTGTAATCTCCAACAAATTCCCTAGCCATAGAGTATAATTTTTCAGCTCCTAATGTGTTAGTTTGGAAGAATGAGAATGGAGATATTTTAAATCTAAGACCTAATAATTCTTCGTATATATGATCTCTTCCGTGTAAAACTCTAAGTTCATCACATTTAACCGCATCTGCTAAGTTGTCGTTTAAGCAGTGTAGTACACTTGCTAAATCCGCATCTAAATCTAATCCTAGTAACATATCTTTGTACTTATCCATATCGTAATCTAATTGAGTACTTGTTACTATCATAACCATCATTTCATTAGTTTTTATACCTTTTCTAACAACTAAGTGTCTTAAGTATCCTTTGTGGTCGTTTCCTCTGTAGTATGGTAGCCCTTCTGCTCTGAAGAATTCTTCTGTTGCAGTTAATATTTTTATAAAGTCTTGGTCTATTAACATACATCCGTCAACTGTAAGTATATCTATATGTCTACCTTTTTTGTGCATTCCTATAGTTAATGGCCCATCTTTCATTTCATTTCCGAAAGTGAACTCCATTTTATTTCTGTAGCAAGTATTATTTGGACTTGATTCTATTCCTAGGAACTCAAATCCTGTTATATCATGACTTTCAAATAAGTCTAATATTTGTTGTTTTTTAAGTTCTAATTGTTTTTCGTATGGAAGGGATAATATTGTACATCCTCCACATTGTCCAAAGTGCTTACATGCTTGTTCTGTTTCTAATGGAGATTTTTCTAATACTTCAAGTAATTTAACTTCTGCTTTTTGGCTATTCGCTTTTTTAACTGATGCTTTTACCTTTTGACCAGTTATTCCGCCCTTCATGTTAACATTTCTTTTTCCTATTACAGTAGAAGAAGTTCCACCGAACTCCATTTTACCTACTTCAAATTCAATAATTTCTCTTCTTTTCACTAAATTATCCTCCGTCAATATCTTAATTTT
>CAJKKA010000114.1 GCA_905200315.1 uncultured Clostridium sp. | reverse complement strand
GGAATGACAGATGAGATGATTGATTATATGGCTAAGACTATTAAGGAAGCTGTTAGATAATATTTTAATAAAGAACTGAGTGAGTATAATGATAGAATCAAAAAAGGAAATGAAACAGTGGATTGAACTTGAAAGAAAGATATGGATAAAAAGAAATTATCCATCAGGAGTAAAGAAAAAGGTCTTTCGGAAGGAGCTTTTATTTCAATCAGTATTAAGACATGCAGAATATTATTCAAATGTTAAAGGTGCATCTAAAATTATAGGCATTTACTGGAAAATATTATTTAAGATAATGAGTTCAAGACATAATGTCATGATACCATTAAATGTATTTGGAAAGGGGCTGTTAATTGCTCATTTGCAGAATATAGTGGTTTCATCAAATTCTACTGTTGGACGAAATTGCTGTTTATTTCATGGAACAACTATTGGAATATCATTAGGAAAAGATGATAATGGAAAGTGTCCAGTGATTGGTGATGGTGTAACAATATGCGCAGGAGCAGGTGTTTTTGGTGATATACAAATTGCAGATGATGTAATGATAGCTTCTAATGCTGTTGTAGTTAAAAATATTGAAACTTGTGGAGCTGTTGTAGGTGGAGTGCCAGCAAAGATTATTGGTATGAATTCAGGCTGGAATATGAACCAATTTGTTAAAGGCATAGAAGAGGAATAAGGAGACTACCAATGAATATTGTTTATTATAGTAGCGATTTATTTTCGGAGATGTGTGGAGTTGCTATACAATCTTTATGTGAAAACAATAAGGATGCCGATGATATAAATATATATGTAGTTGAAGATAACATATCGGATGAAAATAAAAAAAGATTAAATAATATTGTACAACATTTTTCAAGAAAGATTTTTTTTATAAAGAAACCAGAACAGAAAGATTTGTATCCAGAAGTAAAGTATGATTTGGGACATACATATGCAAGAATGGCTTTGGCAGAGATATTACCTTCAAATGTTGACAGGGTATTAAGCCTGGATAGTGACACACTTGTATTGGATTCTATACAGGAAATGTACAATACAGCTTTTGAAAAAGATCAGATTGTTGCAGGTGTATATGATTGTGTAGGCACGGCAATACAAAAAAGAGTTTTACAGGCGTCAGATTCGATGAAATATTGCAATGCGGGTGTATTATTGATTGATTTGAAAAAATGGAGAGAAAAAAACATAGGTCAGAAACTTGTAGATAAAATATTACAGGGTATAGAGAATAATGAAACAATGTTTTTTTTAGAACAGGATATATTGAATATAGTTTTAGATGGACATATTAAGTTGTTAGAACCACAATATAATATGCTTACATCTATATACATATTTGGTTATGATGAAATTATAAAAATGAAAAAGCCAGTCGAATATTATACCAAAAATCAAATTATAAGGGCAAAGAAAAAGCCGGCAATAATTCATGCAACTACATGTTTTTATGTGAGGAAACGTATGTGGATAGAGAAGAGTGACAGTCCATATGCTGTTTTATATGCACAATATCGAAAAGAAACAGAGTGGAATCACATGGAATTTTGTAAAGACACAAGAGGCTTGAAAAAGAAATTATATGGTGGAATATGGCATATAATGCCTAGAAAGGCGGCTGTATGTATAGCTGCTTTTATGATTAATTGTGTAAGACCAACATATGCTAAAATTACTGTAAAAATGAATTTGCCTACAATAGCCAAACAATCATAAGGAAAGAGATAAGATAGTTAAAATGAAAAATCAGCCAGTATTAACAATTGCAATTCCAATATATAATGGAGAAAGAACAATTAAGAATATGTTGGACATTTTGATGCCACAATGTAATGAAAAAATAGAGGTTTTAGTGTCTGATAATTGTTCAACAGATAGCACTCCTAATATTATAAAAGAATATCAGAATAAATGGGGAAATATAAGTTATTGGTGCAATGAAACAAATTTAAAAACTGATAGAAATTGCATAAAATGTCTTCAAAAAGCTAAGGGAAAGTATACCTGGCTAATGTCAGATGATGATATTATAATGGAGAATGCAGTTGATAAAATTCTTAAATTTATTGAAAACGGTGATGATATGGGATTAATATATGTTACTACAAGAGATTTTAGGAATAAATATATTGATTCTGAATCATGTCAAAAGCATGAACCTGAAGCAATGAATGATATCTGTACAAAAGATAAAAAATTATTTATGAAATATGCAGGTTATTATTGGGGTTTTTTAGCTTCGTTTATATGTAATACGGATAATTTTAAAAAAATAGAAAATCCAGAACAGTATGCGGATACATATTGGCTGCAATCATATATACATGCATTGTGCGCCAAAGGGGAAGATACTAAACTGGGGATTGTAAAAGGTCCATGTGTTGGCGCTGGTATATATGTTAATACGCCTAATTTTGATTCTGCTTTAATTAATGGAGTTTATTATAAAAAAATGATTGATTTTATGATAAATGAGATTGGTTTTGACAAGAAACAATTGAATCAAATGTATAAAAATCGAACATGCCATCTTTTTATTCATGATATTCTTAAGGAAAAAGCTTCTGGAATACATAAAATGAATTATAAAACCATGTATTTATGCACCCGAAAATATGTGAAAGCATGGGTGATGGTGTATCCATGTATGTTTGTTCCTAGCTTTATTTGTTCAAAATTGATGAAAAAATATAGAAAAAGACTTAGAATAAAAGATGATATAAGAATTAACAGACCAGAATAGGTAATTAATGATATGATTTGTTTTTAAAAGGAGCTAGTTAATGATAAATGAAAATAATAAAAGGCTGATAAATATAATGCTCATTATATGCGTAATCCCGTTTTTAGTTCCAAGAGGGATTATGGAAACTGGTGGTAATCTTTTAAATAGCATATTATATTATTTTAGATTATTTGTTATATTTTTTCTATTAATATGTTGCATCTTATATAAGATAAGATTTTGCATGATTACATGGTTATCCATTTTGTTTTACTTTTTGAATATAGTGATATGTATAATTAGACATACTGACACTTATGCAGATATTTCGAATTTTATTTATGTGTTTGGTATGGTTTTGATTATGGAGTTTGCTTTATATAATGATATATCATGTTTTATAAAGAATATGGCAATAATTATTGGAATAATAATTGTTGCTAATTTTATCACGATTGTCATGCACCCAGGTGGATTATATACAGACAGTAGAGGATGGAAGGCAAATTGGGTAATGGGTTATTATAATTCACATATTTTTACATATTTACCATGGCTGGCATTCTCATATATGTATATATATAAACTAAGAGGCAAATTGTCTACCATTGGAATTGGTCTGCTTGTATTTACAATATGTGGAATTTATATGGCTGGTTCGAAAACATCTTTAGTGGCATTAGGTATTGCTTTTATTATAATGTTTTTTTCATTAAAAGCTTTTAAACTTAATCTGCCAAATGTATTTGTATTTTTTATTATTTCTTTTGTTATTAGTTACTTGATAATATTTATGAATTTTCAGGAGAATTTTTCGGCTATATTATATAAATATTTAAATAGAGATTCATCTTTTACAGGAAGAACTATAATATGGGCTTTGGCGCTCAAATCAATATCGTGTCATCCTATATTAGGAAATGGAAATGTTAGTTACAATTTAACAACCTGGACTACTACACAGGCACATAATACATACCTGAATATAATGGTTCAACAGGGATTATTGGGACTTCTGTTATTTGGAATTATTGTTTTTATTGTTAGTCATAAATTAAAGCAATATAAAGAACATCCGTATACAAAGGTATTAACCATAATACTTGTTGCGTATTTTGTTGATTTTATAACAGAAATGTATCAGATGCCGCATTTATTATTTTGTGTGATATTTTTGGCATACAATATTGATAAAATTGTTGATTTAATGCCAGTTAAATATGATAAAAATTCTAAAATAATTAAAAAGAAAATAAAAATCAAAATGTAGAAGGTGAATAAAATGAAAGTATATTGCTGCTTTAGCTTGTATAATTTATATATTGCGGTTGCAAAAGCAATGGTACAAAATGAGAAAATTGATTTGGTGATAGGTTCTCAGATGCCAGATTACAAAAATAAGATTGAAACCATAAAGTCATTGGATTTTATAAATGAAATATATGTGTTTGATAGTGTAGACTACAAAAATATTAAATATAAAAATATATTTGATAAGATAGTAAATCGAAAAAATTACGAAAATAAATATATCAACACTAAATTAAAAATAGATTGGACTAAGTATAAGGATAATATTTTTCTGTTTAATGATTTTGAAATTTTAGGCTGGTATTTTGTAAATAATCAAATCAGATATCATTTAATTGAGGACGGATTGAATTTCTTTAAATACTTTAATAAATATTATCAAGTGAATAAAGTGGATTATGATATAAATAGTTTAAAAGTCAGATTGAAAAATAAATTGAATATAGGACACAGAGCTTTTGGAACAAATCAATATGTAATTGATATTGAAGTAAATGATAAAAATGGTCTGACAATTGATAGGGAAAATATAATAGAAATACCACGAAAAGAAATTAATGACAAACTGACATTACAGCAAAAGAAACTAATATATGGTATATTCTGTAAACAAAAAATAATAAATAATAATTGTAATAAAACACTTTTGCTGTGTACCCAGCCATTATCAGAAGATGGACAGCTACAAAATCTGGAACAGCAAATGCAAATATATGAAGATATAATAAAAGAGTATACTGGAATGGGGTACACCATAACAATAAAGCCTCATCCTAGGGATAAAGCAGATTATAGTAATTTATGTGAGAAATATAACTGCTTATACATAGATAAGTACATACCTACAGAGGTTTTAAATTATGATGACAGTGTATTTTATGATTTAGCTTTATCAATTACTACGACGGCTATAGAAACATTGGAATTTGTTAGAGAAAGAAAATATCTTGGTTTTGAATTTCTTGGAAGGTATAAATGATGTTAGAAAAAACAAAAAAAATATATAATAAAATGTCTATTGCGTCCAAGGCAGCATTGTGGTTTACGATATGTGGATTTGTGCAAAAGGGCATTAGTTTTATAACAGTTCCAATTTTTACAAGATTACTCACAACTGAGCAATATGGAGTAGTAAGTATTTTTTACTCATGGGAAAGTATTTTTATTATTTTTTGTACACTAAATTTGTTTAGTGGTGTATTTAATAATGGAATGATTAAATATGAAAATGACAGAGATGGATTCTTATCTTCAATGCAAGGTCTTGTAAGTAC
>CAJKKA010000113.1 GCA_905200315.1 uncultured Clostridium sp. | reverse complement strand
CTTATATATTATATTATATTATATATTTTATTTTTTACAACATTTTTTATGTCTTAATATAATACTAAATGCATTTCTTATTAAGTATCTTTATATGTATTATAATATATATTAAAAAATATTTCAATATATATTTCAAAATTAATTTCTTTTTATGTATCTAATTATGATACATAATTTAATGCATATTTTATATCTAAGTATAACACATAATTAAATACAAAATAAAATACTTTATATAATTTAAAAAATGAATTATTTTATAATACATGTTGTGATAATTGATTTAATTTATAATATATGTTATAATATGTATCATAAAATAAAATATAAATCGCGCTATTTAACTCGAAAAATAGTTTTCATATTGTTATTTTTCTTAAATCTGTATATAATAATACATGGAAGGTAAGAATATACCTTAATTGAACGAAAAAAAAGGAGCACGGCAATGCTCCCTTATCATAATTAAACAACAACATATTATTTTTTTAAACTGCTTATCTTGTCAGACTGGGATAAGTTGTAAATCAAAGATATTCTCGATATAAAGTGTTCCTTTATCTTCTTGAGTATCTTTTCTTTTTTCTTCTCATCTTTTTCATCTCTATAATCTCCAAGCCATTTTTCTTTTTTATACTGTTTATACTGAACTAAATCTTCGATAACTTCAAACATTTTCTTATCTGTCAATCTACCTTGCTTTTTACAGATAGTATCTAATTCTCTTCTAATCAGACCATACTCTGTTTTTAAATCTAATTCATGAATCTGTCCTAATTTTATAGCCTTATTGTTTCGCAAATATATTATTTTTTCTACTTCCTTGTCAATTTCAGAAGGTTTCTGATAATCGGTATATAATTTTATTGCTGTTTTGTAATCTATGCTAAGCTTATTAACTAATTTATTAAGTATTCTCAATTGCGTTTTTTCTTTTTCTAAGAAATTAAAATCTTCTATTGCTAAAGGATTAAACATTTCTTTTAAGCTCTTATCATTCAGATATTCTTCCAAGTAAATATCACTATGCTCTAGTATAAGCGACCTTGCTTTTAACTTAGCATCTTCCTTTAACTCTGCATTTTTTATACCAATTTCCTTTAGTTCTTCCTTAATAGTTTCATCCACTTGCTCCATATTACTAGCTACAGTTATTTTATCTGCTTTTATATGCCCTTCTAAATATTTTGCAAGTTCAATAGGATTGTATACATATTGTTTATCATAGTTGCTCCACACTTTTTTTACAAACTTTCTTTCATTTATTACAGCTTGACCATTTTGAATTTCTATGACACCTTGCCCTAGAGATACATGAGCAACTTTTAAATTTAGATTTTGCTTAGCTAAATCTATGGCATCTTCCTCTGTAAAACCTTCATTTTTAAAGAAGGTAATTAAATTATTTATAATTCTTTTCGAGCGTTCTAATTCAAACCTAAGCTGTTTCTGAATAGCATCTTTTATTGCTATCTTGTGGTTTTTATCTGTTACATACTTTCTAGTAAATACTATTCCATAATCATTTTTTTCTCTAAGCCTTGCGAATTTCTGCTCTAGCGAATCTCTGGACATATAATCTGCTCTATTAACCACAGCAATTGGAACTATATTAGTATTTTTAAGATTTGTACCACACTCCATTAAACTCGTTGCTAAAACCGTATCATAATCAGAAGGAATTAAATCACAATTCATTACTGAATCATAAACCTCATTGTTATCCTTATACTCCCTACTTAAAACACCCACATTAAATTTATGGCTTTCTAATAGCTCCTTGTACTTCTCAATAGAATCGTTGGAATCAATCATAACTAAAGATTGTTTACCTTCTTCTCTTATTTGTTTCAATTTAAAAACTAAGCTAGAATCTATATCACTTACATCATGTATAAATAATTCACCTAAGTTATTATTTAAACTTGCATCATTATATTCAAAAAAGTATTTATTGCTATATGTATAATAATCCTCTAGAAGTCTTGGTGTAGCTGTAAGATGTATAACATTAAAACAATTTTTAGAAAGCTCCTCAATGGAATCTATGCTTTCAGTCCTATAGTTTTCTGCCATAATTAGCTGGTGAGCTTCGTCAATGACCAACGTAACCTCTTTTCCTTCTTCTTTTATAAACTTCAATAATGCTTCTTCCGATTTTTCGTAGACCATCGTAAGTATATTTGTATTGATAGTAGCTCTTTCTCCACCAATCAAAGCAAATACACGATAAGATTTGGCATTTTGTTGGTTTTGTATCCTATTTGGACATGCGATAATAAATATTCTGTTTGGATATTTCTTGGATAAGGCTCTAAACACACCACTTGGATTATCTAGCATTGTATATGTCTTAGATGTTCCTGTTCCAGAAACTAGAAGGTGAACACCTTCTTGCTCCAATAAATGCACTATATCATCAGCATGCTCTGAAATATATTTATCTATTTTATATTTCTGTATATTGCATTTCATACAATATCATCTCCTTTCTTTTTTTAATATTGTGAATAACTCTACTTTTATGTAATAACTATCCAATGCTAATTATAACACGATTATATATAATTATATATATTAACCATGCCTTCAATTACAATTTACAATTTTTTCTCATTTCATTCACATCTTTGTATTCTGAATTGTATAACCTATCAAAATTCTTATATTCTATATTGTTATCTTTGAAAAAATCTTCTAATTTAGCTTTAGCTGTTATACCTGCATCATCATTATCCGTTGCTATGACATAAGAAAACTTATTCATTTTAGCCTTATTAGAATTTATTTTCTCTACAAATGCATCTACATTATTAGTCGTATTTAAGCAAACAACGTTTTTCTTCAAATTTAACAAAGTTAAAGCATCAAAAATACCTTCTACTATCCACCACTCTTTATTAGAGCTATCGCTCACAATTGTAACAGGAAGGTTGTTGCCTGTTACTCTGTTCTCATTTTCTTTAATAAATCTAAATATACATACACCAAATCTCTCAAACACAAATACTGGCTGTTCATATCTATCAACTCCATATATAACGCCATTTTTGTTTAGGATTGGAAATACTACTTTAGGATTTATACCTCGGCTTAATAAATAATCTTCTAATATGCTCAAATTATTTTTCACAATCATATTCTTTCTATCTTGTATTGTGAGTTTTCGCTTGGTAGTATCTTTTTTTATAGATTTATTTTTTGTTCTTACTTTAACATTTTCAGTTGGAGCCACAAAAGTAGTACTTGATATTTCTAAAACCTTCTTAGCACATTCACGAAGATTAGCATTGTTTTGAAAAACAGAAACTACATCTATTGGCGTGAAAGTTCTATTGCAAGTAAAACATTTCAATCTATTCCTCGATTTATCTATGGACGAACTAGGGTTATTATCCGTATGGTATGGACTTATACATCTATATCTACCATAAGAATCAGCACTATGTTGACCGTAATAACTTAAAATCAATTCTATATCTATATTATTTGCTTGCTTTAACAAATCATCTTTCATTATTTATCTATTCCTTTCATTTCATTGATTTTTCTCTTTTCTTTTTTTCTCTATTAAGAGTAGCAACACTTATTCCACAAATCTTGGCCGCTTCAGCATAGCTATGATTTTCTAGGAGCTTTAAACCTTCGGTTATTTGTTCTTCAGAATATAGCCTAGGTCTGCCTTCTTTAAATCCTTCTTTTTGCTTAGCAACTTTCTTGGCAGTAAGCAATCTTTCTCTTAAGCAATTTTTTTCATATCTATGGAATATTTGAAGAAGTTCATAAGCTCTACTATCTCTATTCTCTATCAGCCCTAAATCCAATATATTAATTTTTACATCTTTCTCTAATAATTTATCTATATATTGAAGATTTTCTCCTGTCATTTTACCTAGAACATTCAAGGATTCTATAACCAATATATCCCTAGAGCTAAGTCTATCGGCTATATTTTCACTTATCTTCTCAACTTCTTCTTCTACTATTTCATCACATTTAACACTTTTCAATCTGTCTAGTTGCTCTGATTTTAAAAGTATATCAGCATCTATATTTATTGTTCTTATATATCCTAAGACCATGCCATATTTCTCCTTTTTATTTGTTATGTATACATTATAACATGTCCTTCATTTCATTACAATACTTTACTGTTTTGTAATACAAACTTGTTAAATTTGCGTATCCTTTTGGATACTCTATTTATAATTTTTTCACCCTCATTTCTTGTCATAAAATTAAATTGATTTTATGACAAGCCTGTTTTTCGATAAATGTGTATATTCCAATGGTTACAGCTATTTTTGTGCTAAAAAAAAAGCTGAATTTCCCCTATATATAATAAAAAAAAACGAGCACTTTTTTGGAGGAAATCATGCCATTAAAAAAAGAAAAAGTCGCTTTGCTTTTTCACCCTTTTAAATGGCATCTTCTGTCATGTGATAATATTTTTTAATATCTAACTTGTTCTTAACTATTATAGGTGTTGGGTGCGTATCAAAAACGATACTCAATTTTAAAAAATTTATAATAAAGGTATTGCTCCAATAGTTTTCTTTTTTAGTGGCATAATGCTTTTGTACTAATTGCAATCATATAATAATTAAAAGCATCTTTAGTGTTTACAAAAAATCACAAAAAACTTATAATACTTTTATAATGCGTATCTAAAAAGATACGCAAATATGCTTAACTGTTAGGAGTGATTTTTGATGAATGTAACAAAAGGTGAAATGCTGAGAATTGTAACAGATAGACGATTAAAAGCGGTAGATATAAGAATACTAATGTATTTAATATCAACCAGTGATACAGAATTTAATCAGCAAGATTTGGCAGATTTGTTAGATGTTACAAGAGAAAACTTAAATAGGTCTATACAAAAGTTAAAAGCATTTGGGTATTTAAAATTAATCAAAAGTAATGCTCACCTAAATGACTATGAGGATTACATAAAAACAATTTGCGTTAATATAGCTAATAATGAAAAGATTGAGATTAGAAAAAAAATAAAATCTAATAAAATGATATATAAAGCTGATTTGAATATAGTTACGCAAATGAAACTAGAACAGGTGATGGAGCTTTGCAATATAGATGTAAAAAATAGCAAAGATAAATTTATGCTGGAAGATGATGCTGAAATTGATTTTGATACAGTTGCAGATACAGACTTTACCCCATATTGCGTATTGCATAGAAGAAGTGATGTATTTGATTTATTTGAACTGTATAAATTATACAATGAAAAAATATATTCTATGTACTTAGATAATAATTCATTAGATTCAGTCATATCTATTGACAACTGAGAAGAATGTCATTTATCTGAAATATGACAGCGGATATGCGAGGTTT
>CAJKKA010000112.1 GCA_905200315.1 uncultured Clostridium sp. | reverse complement strand
CGTGCTACCTTGTGCAATGGTGAATGCACGAAAAAGAATTTAAAATCATTTAGTGAAAAAAGCGGGAGTGGTATAGTTATATGGACAAGAAAATGATATCAAGAAAAGACAGACAGAAAGCAAAAAGATTAAAAAGTGTAAGAGATAGGCAACATTTAACACAGGAGAAAATGGCGGAAAGATTAGATATATCGTATTCAACATATCAAAGAATGGAAAGTGGACGAAACAATATTACTATCGAACATTTGGAAAAGTTGCATAAAGAGTTTGGAGTATCATCGGATTATATTTTATTTGGTACAGTCAACGACGAAAAACATTATGAACTGGAACTCGAATATATGAATGATGAAACAAAATTTTTAATGGTTACTAGGCTGATAGCGTGTTTATGCAGATTGGATGAAAATAAATACAAAGAACTTATGATAAAATTAGAGAAAGATTTAAAAGAAATACAATAGGTGGCAGGTAATGCGTATGAATACTTCAGATAAACAAATTTTAATAGTAGAAGATAATAATAAAAATATGGAGAAGCTATGCGAGGTACTGAAAGATATTAAAGATGTCTATATACATAAGGCAAAGAATAGTGAACAGGCATATAGATATGCATTGGAGTATAATATAGACCTATTTATTGTAGATATTATATTGAATACCAAAGTGTTTGCTGATATATCAGGGCTAAAATTCATAGAAAGCATTCGCTCAATTAATGGTTATAAATTCACACCAATTATAGTAACAACGTCTCTAGAAGATCCTAAATTTCATGCTTATTCTAATCTACATTGTTTCAGATATTATGAAAAGCCTTATGATTATGCAGAATTTAAGAAATCAGTAGTTGAGGCATTAGAATATACAACACCCAAAAAAGCTAAAGATTTTTATTATTACAAAGATGATGGAGTCATTTATTCTATCAAAACAAAAAATATTGTATATTTTCAAACAAATAACAGAATTACTTACATAAAATGCAAGAATGGAAAGGTAATGCCAACACCTTATAAATCTAACAAAAAGATATTATTAGAGCTGAATTCAAAAAAGTTTCTCAGATGTAGTAATAATACAATAGTGAACGCTGAGTATATAGAAGGGATAGATAAGTCAAATAGATATGTTATGTTGGTAGATGGTTTTGGAACATTGGAAATAGGACCCAAGTTGAAGAAAAAATTTTTAGAGGACTTTTTCAAATGTTAGAAAGAATATATTGGTTATTAGAAATTATTTCCTTGGCAATATGTATAAGTAGTATTTATGGTGTGAAAATTAAGGCAGATATTAAAACAGTTGTATGGATTGCTATAGAAGTTACGTTTATGGGAATGTTGGATAGAGAGGTAATTACAACAAAGTCATATTTTGTTATATATGTTTTGTATATTCTATATGTATATATCAAATTTAAAAAGCCTTTAAAAACAGCAATTTTTACGGCAATATTAAGTATGATATTTACAGGATTGATTCAGATGATAATTGCTCTTCCGGTGTATTATATAGGAGATTACTGTAAAGCAAGTGAAAACATAATGGTTTTGGCAATTAACACTGGTGTTTTGATGGCTATTGTACTAATAAGTAGAACAGAATTTCTATATGGTGTTTATAAATTCCTAGCAAGAAAAGAGTTGATTTTAAATATAACGTTTATACTGGTAATGTTCATATATGGATATTGTATGTATAGAATAAAGGATAGTAACAAAATACAATCTGACTTATATGTAATTATTGTAACGTTTGCTTCAATAATAGTCTGTATTTTATTAAGATGGAAAGAAATGGAAAGGGAGACAAAATATCAACAGGAGCAGATAAAATTGTCAAATCGTTATAGTGAAGAATATAATGCTTTAGTTGAAATATCAAGAAAAAAGCAACATGATTTCAAAAATCAGATTAATGCATTATATGGTTTGTCAGATATAAAAGCAGAAAAGGAACAAAGAAAATATATAGACAAATTATTGGACGAAAATAAAGTTGTCAAAATATTGCATTCTGTAGAGCAACCTGTATTAGCTGGATTCTTATATCGAAAAGTGAATGAGATTATGGCAGCAGGAATAAATATAGAATTTAATTTATCTGTTCCGGATGCAGAGTTAGCGATAGAAGTGCTTGACTGTATTGAAATAGTAGGAATATTTTTGGATAATGCAGTGGAAGCATTGAGTAAAGAAAAAGATAAAAGTGTTATTCTGGAAATGTTCGCAATGGAACAAAAGATTGAAATAAGGGTTAAAAATGTAAGCCCTTATTATGAGAATGATGAGATTGCAAAGTTCTTTCAGTATAATTATTCTACAAAAGGCAAAAATAGAGGAATAGGTTTAGCTAAGATAAAAGATTTACAGAAAAAATATAAATTCGATATTTTAGTAGAAATGCAGGAAATACATAATAAAAACTGGATAAGTTTTTCGGTAATTAAATAAAGAATAGTAAAAGCCCCCTAAAAGTTACCATTTTGATAACTTTCGGGGGTTTTTAGCATTAGTGTTCTATTGGTGTTGGAAATTTTCTTTCGCCAAAAAGCAGAAAACTTACACCTGAAAAATGAATAAATGACATTAATGCAAGGCATGAACAACAGATTTTGTTCATACAAGATAAACTTAATTTTTTACGAAACATTTTTACGACCTCCTTTGAACATTAGAATTTTAGCAAACATCATTTGACATGTGTGTAATATGATAGTCCAAAAGCCAATAATTAAATATTGATATATTATGCTATGGCTATTGAAAATGCTAACTATTATAAAAAAAGCAAATATAATAAGAAAACTATTGTTCTGACAGTGTTTTAACAATACGCTATTTGGAGATGGTCTAAGAGGTGAAACTATTGGACCAATGTAATAGTTAATTATGATACAGACAATAGTAATAATTTGAATAAATAAGATATCCGGAGTTATCAATTGTGGAAGGATAACTACTGCCAGATAAGATATTACGAAAGTTAGCAGCAAACAGGTTGTATAATGTTTACAATGAAAGCCGCCACTGTTAAATCTAATTAATGATAATAAAAGTATAAATACGGTAAAACTTAAAGCTTTACCAATAATAATATAAAAAATATATAGCAATAGTATCTTGCTAAATTCAGATGCAATGGAAAGCAATGTATACTTTACTAATTCCAATTCATAATCTGAATAGTTATATGTTGTTTTTAAGGATTGTCTGATTTTATCCATAGTAAATAGTCCTTTGTAAGTTGTTGACTATATCATATATGGTGTAGCGGATAATATTAGATTTTTTTCAGAAAGTTGATTTTTTTACAAAAAAAGAACAAATATATATGCTTATAGAAAAAGAAAGATCTTTTTAGAAGAAAAAACGTAGAAAATGAAAAATAAGAAAAGGTTGGGTGAAATTGGGTGAGGGATGTAGTATAATAACAGATAATTGATGATTATTCATCATTTTTTTACAATGGAGGTAGAATATGAACAATATATATTGGATAGGTCCACGTCAATCTGATATTGATAATACAAATTTTAAATTTGCAGGATCAATAACAATTTATGGAAGCAATATTAATGGCAATACAGCATATTGCTCCATAGCTAATAAAAGAATAAATCATAATGTGGATAATGATGATTGTAATCGATTTTTTAGCGAGAAATTAAAAGAAATATGTCATAATGATCCTAAGTCCCAATTTCTTTTTTACAATTTTTCATATGCTTATGAATTCGATGATGAAATTCAAAAACATGTGATAGGATTAAATCCATATAACATAATCGATATGTTAGCTGATAAAATAAGATGCAGAACAATTCTTAATAATATAGTAGAAACAGTTCCATTTATTACATTGAAAGGTTCCGAATGTTCATTTAGTAACTTATGCAAATATTTTTGTGGTTATACTGAATTTGTTATTCAAAAAAAGCATTCTTCTGGTGGAGAAGGGACATATATCATCAATTCAAATTCTGACGTTATTAAATTAAACGTTTTTGATGAATATATGATTTCCCCTTATATAAAAGATTCAATATCATTAAATGTTCACATTGCAATAATAAATAATAAAACAATTGTGTTTCCACCGTCTATTCAAATTATTACAGAACAGGACGGACGCTTATTGTATCATGGTGCAGATTTTATATGCTACCAACAAATATCTGAAAAAATAAAAAATGAAATAAAAAACTTATCTACTAAAATTGGTGATTTTGTATGTAAACGTGGATATAAAGGGGTATTGGGTATAGATTTTCTATTAAATAATGAAACAATTTATTTTATGGAAATCAATCCTCGTTTTCAAGCTTCTAGTCAATTAGTAAACAGAGGATTGTTAGAGTCTAATCAAAGTTCGCTTTTTGAAATTCATTTGCAATCTTTTGATTTGTTCCCTATCAGAGCGATAAGTGACTTTGATGTTCTGTATAGTAATTATGTATTCTCAACCAATAATATTACTAAAACAAGACTAAAAAAAATAATTAATTCCTACGAAATTGAAAAATTTCAAGCTGATGGATATGATATAGATTGTATAACACCATTTGAGAAAAATTCTTATTTATGTAGATGTATATTTAAACAAAGTATCTGCTGTATAAATATAAACAACAAATTTACTTTACATCCAAATTTATTTGTTGAAAAAATAGCATATAATTTATTTAACAAATTAAATAATAAAAAAGAGTACATAAAATTTGCACTATTAAATCATGGAGTAACTCTTACTAAAGCTGCATTAACATATTCACGAAAACAAGGAACAATAAGAGAAGCGGTATTTGATGCGATTGACATTACAATATTTAATAACATTTCAGTGAATGTCCCTATAAAATGTAAGTTTGTTTCATTTAGTCCTTTTACAATTGATTTTATTGATAACGAATATACTCTTTATTGGGACGATATTAGAATTTGTACTGTTTCCATTTCATTTTTGCCTAACAACTTGATTAATAAAAAAACTCTCTCAGGAGTCCCATATGATTCAATCATAAATCTTGCAAATGATAGAATACGTATAAACCCAGCTCCTATTTGTGTTTATAAATTAGAAAATGAATCATGTCAGTTTTGTAATTTACCAACAATAAATGATAAATATAATATTAATGATATTTATGAGGTTATTGATTATTGTTTGGAATATGTGGATTTCCGACACTTTCTAATTGGAGGTGGTACATATTCAAAAGATGGTGGTTGGAATATAATATTAAATATAACTAAATATATTCGTTCTAAATGTAACAAAGATATATATCTTATGTCGATTCCACCTAAAGAACTATCAATATTAGATAAACTAAAAGATGCTGGAATTACCGAGGTTGCATTTAATTTAGAAATGTTCGACCGTAATCTAGCACAAAATATTATGCCAGGGAAAGGATGCATAGGATTAAATCAATATCTAT
>CAJKKA010000111.1 GCA_905200315.1 uncultured Clostridium sp. | reverse complement strand
AAAGGGTACCATTTTTATTATATATAGATAAAAAATATGAAAATTCATTAAAATAGGCGTACGCCTAACTAAACCGGAGGTATCCCTCCATATCCAATTGGCCAATTTTTTTAAATTCATGCATGAGAAAATAAGACTTACCTCCATTTTAATTTTTTGTAAGCCTCTTAATTTGGTATATCTCATACCATGTTTTTCTTTTGCATCGGCAAATACACGTTCAATTGTTTCTTTTCTCTTCTGATAAATTTTTTTAACTTCTGTTTTATATCTTAAATGATTGGCCTCTTCTATATAATCTTGCCAAATATGTCTAGTCAATATCTTTTGATTAGATTTACTATTAGTGCACTTTTTTACATACATACAATTTTTACAATCAAAAACGTTTGACTTATATTCTCTATAACCATCCCTATTAGTTGTTGAATACTTTAATATTTTATTATTTGGACATAAATAACAATCATAATATTCATCATACACATATTCATATTTTTTGAAGTAACCTTTTTTAGTCATAGGTCTTTTATATGGGATAGCAGGTATTATGTTATCATCTAAAAGTGTTTTACATATATAAGGAGTTATATATCCTGCATCAATAGCTATCGCTGAGATTGGATGTTTGATATTTTGCTTTAACTTTTTATATAAGTCAGAAAAAGCTACACTATCATGTATATTGCCAGGAGTTATATGAAAGTCTAAAATAAAATTATTTTTATCACATGCTGTATGAGATAAATATGCGAAGCATTTTTCCTTTTCATTTTTAAAGAACATCCCACTATCTTTATCTGTTTTACTCTCTATTTTTTGTTTTTTTTTACACTTAAATCAGGTTTAGCTAAAGGTTTTTTACCATGTTTTAATCTATCTTCATTAATTTCTTTATCCAATAAATCTTGATATTTCTTTGCTTGCATATCAATTTCTATTTTATTATATTTCTTTTTATTTGCACTTGCTTTTATATGAGTAGAATCTATGAAAATATTAGATGAATCAATAAATCCATTAAGCGTAGCTTGAGCTAATATTTTTTTGAATATAACCTCAAATAAATCTGTATCTTTAAATCTTCTTTCATAATTTTTATTGAATGTAGAGAAGTGTGGTATTTTTTCTGTCAAAGAATAACCTAAAAACCATCTATATGCAACATTAACCTCTATATCTTTTATAGTTTGCCTCATTGATGGTATTCCAAATAGGTATTGAATTAACACAATTTTTATTAAAACAACGGGATCTATGCTAGGTGCACCTAGCGGTGAGTATAAATCTTTTACTTCATCATAGATAAATTCAAAATTAATTGCATTTTCAATCTTTCTGACTAAATGATTTTTGGGAACTAAACTATCTATCGTAATATATTGTTCTTCATTTCTAAAATTATTTTCTCTTATTGTTAACATTTTTATCACCTCATATAAGAGTATTGACAAAAATAAAAGAGTGTAGACTTTGTCTACACTCTGAGCTTAGGAATTTATTCCTAGGCTATTATTTTGTTTAAAATGAAATTTTTATAATAAACACATATTGAAGGGATTAATAAAAAATTATAGAAATTATTTATAAAAAATATTAAGGAGGATCAAGTATGTGGTTTGACTATTTTAGTGTAGCAAATTGTAAAAATTGTTATGCTTGTGTAAGAGTATGTCCTGTTAATGCCATAGAAATAAAAAATGAACAAGCTAGAATTATCCAAGAAAGATGTATTGTCTGTGATCAGTGCTTCAATGCCTGTCCTAAAAAACATAAAGTATTATCTTCAGAAATTCCCACAATAAAATCCCTTGTAAAAGAAAATAATGATGTAGTAGTTTCAATAGCACCTAGCTTTTCTGCCATATGGGGAGAAAATAGTGATAAATTACCCAATGTATTAAAAAGCTTAGGATTTAAAGCTGTAGAAGAATCTTTAGTAGCCGCTAAACCTATTTTAGAAGAGTATTATAAATATTTAAATAAAGATGATGATGAAAATTATATTACTACTTTATGTCCAACTATAGTAAATTTAATAGAAAAGCATTATCCCGACTTGATAAAAAACTTAATTCCAAGTATTTCAGTATTTTTATGTCATGGTAAAATGATAAAAGAAAAGTATGGAAAAGAAACAAAGGTGGCCTTTATTGGATCTTGTCTTGGAAAAAAAGATGAAGGTAGAAATGAAAATTGTATAGATGCAGTAATTACCTTTGAAGAATTAAAAAGATGGTTGAAAAAAGAAAAGATTTCTTGGGAGAATTATGAGAGATCACCTCTAGATAAAATAAGCAATTATAAGTCTGTATATCCTTTTTTATGGGGAAATAAAGAAATATTTAAAGACAGACCTATAAAAAAAGAACTGGCATACATAGATGGTATAGAAGATTGCATACAAGTATTAAAAGCAATTCGCAGAAAAAAAGTATCTAATACAGTGTTTGAAATGAACTTTTGCATAAATGGATGTATTGGAGGAACAGGTATAAATCCCATGAGCAGTAGTTCTTATGAAAGAAAGTTGAATTTAAAAAAATACAGTGAAAAATATAAAAAAGATATTTATTTTGAAGATAATAATTCTTATGATGAAATAATAAAAAATATTGATTTAAGAAGAACTTTTAAGTCAAGATATAAGCCTTTAAAAAATCCCACAGATAAGCAAATGAAAGAAATACTTAAAACGATGGGTATGTTTTCAAAGAGTGATGAGATAAATTGCAAAGCTTGTGGTTATAGTTCTTGTAGGGAAAAAGCAAAAGCTATTTTTAATAATTTGGCAGATAGTTCTATGTGTTTACCTTATCTTAGAAAAAATGCAGAAAACAAAGCAAATGTATTATTTAATATAACACCAAACTTAATAGCCATAATAGATGATAAATTTTCTTTTCAAGAACTAAATCCAGCAGCTCTTAAATTTTTTAGAACCACTAAAGAACAAATTAAAAATAATCCCGTAAGTAGATTTTTAGATGAAGAAAAGTTTAAAAAAGTAAAAGAAAATCAAGAAAATATCATCAGAAAAAGATCAAATATAAAAAATCCTAAATCTATAATAGTTGAAAATATAATTTGGATTGCCAGTTCTCAAATATTTATATGGATAGCAAATGATATTACTGAAGAAGAAAAACAAAAAGAAGAACTTCAATTTATGAAAGTTGATGCTGTAAATATGGCTCAAAATGTTATAAATAAACAAATGGAAGTTGCTCAAGAAATAGCTAGTTTATTGGGAGAAACTACAGCTGAAACAAAAGTTACTCTTACTAAGCTAAAAGAACTTATTGATGAGGAAGGAAAATAATATGAAATACTTTGTTGATTTTGCCTATGGAAGTTTGTTTAAATATAAGGAAGAGTTATGTGGTGATAAAGTAGAATTTTATAGTGATGATGACATATTTGTCATGGCTTTAGCAGATGGTCTAGGCAGTGGAGTAAAAGCAAATATTTTAGCAACATTAACATCAAAGATAGGTGTTACAATGTTAAAAGAAAAAATGAAGCTAGATGATGTAGTTGAAACAATAAGTCGCACGTTACCTATATCACCCACATTAAATATTGCTTATTCTACATTTACACTAATAAGAGTTGATCAAGGAGGGATGGCATATATAGCTGAATTTGATAATCCTTCAGTAATCTTTTTAAGAGGTGGTGATTTTTTAAAACTTCATTGGAATGAAAGAATAATATACAAAAAAAGAATTAGAGAAACGAGTATACAACTTAAGCATAATGATAATCTAATACTTATTAGTGATGGATATAAATTTGCAGGAAAAAATGGCAACTGGATAAAACCATGGACTTATGAAGATACTTGCCATTACATAAAAAAATGTTATTTAAAAGAAATGAATGCAAAGGAAATGACAAATAATATACTGGATCTTTTTAATGAACTTTATTATTATGAACCAATAGATGATACTACAGTGGCAACTTTAAAAATAATTAGAGATAAAAAGGTAGTCTTACTATCAGGACCACCGGTGGATAAGTCAAGGGACAGTGAAATAGTAAATAAATTTAAAAATGCAAGAGGTAAAAAAATTATTTGTGGTGGAACTACGGCAAGAATTGTATCAAGAGAATTGAAAAAAAGTTATAAGCCAGGGAAAATAGTGGACAAAGATATTCCACCAGTGGGATATATTGAAGGTGTAGATTTAGTTACAGAAGGTGTTATAACTTTACAAAAAGCTACGTCTATTTTAGAACATATTTTAAATACAACAGATTATGAAGTTTTATACAAAGAAGATGGTTCATCTAAGCTGGCTAAAATGTTATACGAAGATTCACTACATATAAAGTTAATGGTAGGAAAATCAGTAAATCAAACAAATCAAATATTAGAATTATCAAATAAATTAAGTAATAAAGTAGATATATTAAATCATTTAAAAGATGTACTTATTAAATTGGGAAAAATAGTAGACATAGAGTATTTTTAAATTAAGAAATGTTAAAGTATATATTAGTTTTTTTAATAATAATATTTATAGAGATGTAAATATTATTTAAAGGTGGTGTCATATGTACCCTATTTATAAAAGTATTGGAACTAAAGAAAAATGTAAGACTGTGAAAATACAATTTCCACCTCAAGAACAAAATTGTCAGCCTGGAATTGAGCATATTATGATGCCAAGACCAATATCCAATAATCCAGAATATATGGGAAGTGGGAAATTAAAAAATAAAGTGGCAATTATAACTGGAGGAGATAGTGGTATTGGAAGGGCAGTAGCTTATGCATTTGCCAAAGAAGGTGCTAATATTGTAATATCATATCTTAATGAAGATAAAGATGCTATGGAGACTAAGGCTTGTGTGGAAAGTTTAGGGGTCGGATGTATACTAGTACCAGGAGATTTAACTGATGAAAATATGTCCACTACTGTTGTGAATAAAGCTTTAGAGTGTTTTGGCAAAATTGACATACTAGTAAACAATCATGCAGTACAATTTGTACAAAATAGTATAATGGATATTACCTATGAGCAAATGGATTTAACTTTTAAAACAAATATATATTCTTATATATTTATGATAAAAGCAGTGCTTCCATATTTGAAAAAAGGATCATCTATAATAAATACCACATCTATTACAGCATATCAAGGAGAACCACTTCTTATAGATTATAGTGCAACAAAAGGAGCTATAGTTGCTCTTACAAGATCTCTATCTCAATCTTTGATGAAGGATGGCATTAGAGTAAATGGTGTAGCACCAGGTCCCATATGGACACCATTAATTCCTGCATCTTTTTCAGCTGAACAAATACAAACTTTTGGTAGTGGAACTAGTGAAGTACCTATGAATAGAGCAGGCCAACCTTTTGAAATGGCACCTAGCTATGTATTTTTAGCTAGCGATGATTCTAGATATATGTCAGGGCAAGTTTTACATCCAAATGGAGGCGTTGTAGTTGGTTCTTAGATAAAATTTCATATTAAATTAATTTAAAAGGGTCTACATTGCTGAACACATGATAATGGAAGCGT
>CAJKKA010000110.1 GCA_905200315.1 uncultured Clostridium sp. | reverse complement strand
CATTCAAATATGAAGTAACAGATAATCAAGGAACTACGACAAACAAAACAATAGATATAAAAAATATAGATACAAATGCACCTACAAAATGCGAAATAGAAAGAATAGAAAACACAGAAGAAGGCTTAAAAATAACAGTAAATGCGGAAGATGAAGAAAGTGGAATAGAAAAAATAGAATACCATGTAATAGATGGAGATAATAAAGAAGAAATATATACAACAAATGTAATAAATAATTTGTCTGGAACTCAATATAGTATATATGTAGTAGCATATGATAAAGCCGGAAATAAAAAACAAACGGAAAAAATAAATGTAAAAGTAACAAGGAAATATGAAGATATAGAAGCAGGAGAAAATGCAACATTTGCAATAGATAAAAAAGGAGATTTATGGTATTCAGGTTTTTCAAGTCATGGAGATCCAAATGGAAAAGGAAGTTTGAGCTCAACTCAATTTACAAAAATGATAGAAGGGAAAAATCTAAAAGAAATAAAATGTGGAATAAGGGATGATCACTTTTTTGCTTTGGATAATGAAAATAATTTATATGCATGGGGACATAATACTTATGGACAAATAGGAAATGGAATAAAAAATAATGCAAATTATGAAATTACAGAAATAAAAACAGATGGAAAATTATTTAAAGAAGTTGCTAACCAAGATACATTATCAAGAGCAATAGATGAAGATGGCAATATATGGGTATGGGGAGCCAGAACATTGGGAAATGGAACGAATGGAACTACAGGCACTCCAATAAAATTAAATGTGAATACAACATTTAAGAAAATAAGTGCAGGAGGTACTTCAACTAATGCTTGGAATTGTACAATTGCAATAGATATAAATGGAAATCTGTGGTCATGGGGAAATAATTCATGGGGACAGTTAGGATTAGAAAAAAGTGTTAAGGAAAGCTTGGTACCTCAAGAAATAAATACAGAAAATACAAAATTTAAAGAAATATCAGCGGGAGAATACCACGTACTTGCAATAGATGAAAGTGGAAATATATGGTCTTGGGGAGATAATAGTTATACACAACTTGGAAGAATACTAGAAGGTACTGAGAAACAGAGTAATGTTCCAACTATGTTAAATACAAATGGTATAAAATTTTCGCAGGTTTCTGCAGGAGAATATCAGTCATTAGCAATAGATATAGATGGAAATCTGTGGTCATGGGGAGACAATTCTCGTGGACAAATAGGACAAGAAAAAAATAAAAAAATTGCAATTCCAACGAAAGTTGAAACAGAAAGTGCAAAAGGAGTAAAATTCAAAAAAATATCAGCTGGAAATAATCATAGTGTTGCATTAGATGAGGATGGGAATATTTGGGCTTGTGGAGATTGTGGTAACGGAAAATTGTCTAATGGCTATACTAGTGGATATAAGAATACTTTTGAAATGATTGGAATATAAAATTAAAAATAAATTAAAAAATTATTAAAGTCATAAATTTATGGAAAAAGCAATGAGCATTGTTAAGGCAAAGCTACTTACATTTAAAAAAATATCATAAATAAAACTCCTTTTTAATATTATTTAAAAAGGAGTTTTTATTATGAAAATAAGATATTTTGACCATGCTGCTACAACGGCAGTAAAAGAAGAAGTTTTAAAAGAAATGATACCATATTATTGCATAGAATATGGCAATGCTTCTTCTTTATATAGTATTGGTAGAAAAAGTAGAAAAATTTTAGAAAATTCAAGAGAAAAGGTTGCAAGAGTTTTAAATTGCAAACCAAAGGAAATTTATTTTACTTCATGTGGAAGTGAAAGTGATAATCTAGCTATAAAAGGTATTGCAAGAAAACACAAAAATAAAGGAAAACATATTATAACAACAAAAATTGAGCATCCAGCTGTATTAAATACATGTAAAAGTTTAGAAAAAGATGGTTTTGTTGTTACATATCTTGGAGTAGATAAAGATGGTTTTATAAGTTTGGAAGAGTTAAAAAATAGCATTAGAGAAGATACAATTTTAATAAGTATAATGTTTGCAAATAATGAAATAGGAACTATAGAACCAATAAAAAAAATTGGAAGAATTGCAAAAGAAAAGGGAGTTATTTTTCATACAGATTGTGTTCAAGCTGTTGGAAATGTAAAAATAGATGTTAAAGAATTAGGAATAGATTTACTTTCACTTTCAAGTCATAAATTTTATGGACCAAAGGGAGTAGGGGCAATATATATTAATGAAAATGTAGAATTTGAGAAAATACAAGATGGAGGACACCAAGAAAAAAATAAAAGAGCAGGAACAGAAAATATAGCAGGAATTGTAGGTTTAGCAAAAGCAATAGAATTGGCAGATAAGAATTTGGAAAAATATAATAATAAATTAATAAATTTAAGAGATTTCTACTTTGATGAAATAACAAAAAATATACCCAATGTAAAAATAAATGGAAGTAAAGAAAAAAGGTTACCAGGAAATGCAAATGTATCTTTTAAAAACATAAATGGAGAACAATTATTATTAGAATTAGATAGTTTAGGAATATGTGCTTCAAGTGGCTCTGCATGCACTTCAGGGCAAAGTGAACCATCACACGTATTAACTGCAATAGGATTAAATGCAGAATACATACAAGGCTCACTTAGAACTACATTTGGAGAAGAAAATACAAAAGAAGATGTAGAATTTCTAATAAAATCTATAATTGAAATAACAAATAAAATAGGAAAAAAATAATGAGTATAAAATATAAAAACAGAAGAATGATAATATTCATTCTTCTGCTTGATGTAATTAAGATAAAGTAAATCCAATTCTAGAAAGACTTTCTTCAATTTCGGTTCTGCATTCTCTAGAAAGTTCGTAAAGTATTAAAGTATTTTCTAAACACAAATCTTCAATAGTATTGATTCCTTTCCTTTTTAAAATATTATAGCTTTTTGTTGAAATATTGAGTTTAGAAATTGGATCTTTAAGTGAAATTTGATTTCTCTTTAAATTTTTTAATTCATTTCTAATATTTTTTTGCTTTACTTCTAATTCCATAGAATAATTGGTTAAATATTTTTCATAATACAAAATTTTTCTGAACTTTTGTAAGGTTGATGGATGTCTCAATCTTTTTAAAAGTTCTGCTTCAGTTTTACATGTTCTTTTGGAAAGCTTTATTCCAAGTTCAGTTGCAGTTTTTTTAGAACTTTTGTAACCTAAAAGACAAAATTCTGAAATTATAATCCGCTGTTCCTGATCTGTAAAGGTGCTAATTATATTAGATGTAATATTTTTTAGTTCATTATAGTCACATTTATCAAATTTTGCACTTTCAATGGTGTCTTTTCTAAATATTGCTAACATTAAGCAACTAAGCCCAATAGCAATATTTTTCTCTTTTTCCGATATGAATAACTTATTTTTATAAATCATAAGTTTTTCTTCGGTAAAAGCTTTTCTGTTCATAGTAGTACCTCCTTGATAATATTATTTTATTGCACAGTAAGTTACAATTATTATGAATACAATTACTCTCCTTTCATTTTAGTAACATCAATTTTATAAAGGCAAAAAGCCTAAAACAATTGTATTTTATCATAGTTCACATAAAAATAAAAGCTTTAAATAAAAAAAACGGTGTAATTTTTTATTTACACCGTTTTTTGAACTTATTTATCCTTTTTATCAACTAAAATTTCTTTTGCTGCACCTAAGCTTGAAAGAGCTTGTGTTGCTTCAAAAGGAATGAATACTTTGTTGGCTTCTCCTTTTGCAATTTCTTCTAGAGCTTCTAAAGATTTTAATTGTACTAGTTTTTCATCTGGATCAGATTTCTTAATTGCATCATAAATCATTTTTACTTCTTTAGCTTTAGCTTCTGCTATTTTTTGAATTGCTTCTGCTTCACCGGCAGCTCTTCTTATTTGAGCCTCTTTATCTGCTTCAGCTTCTAATATTGCAGCTTCTTTTTTACCTTCTGCTAATGTAACTGCAGATTGTTTTTCACCTTCTGCTTGTAAAATTAATGCTCTTTTATTTCTTTCTGCATTCATTTGTTTTTCCATTGCATCTCTAATGTCTGCAGGTGGATTAATGTCTTTAATTTCAACTCTGTCTATTTTACATCCCCATTTGTCTGTTGCTTCGTCTAGAATAACTCTTAATTTTTGGTTAATACCATCTCTTGAACTAAATGTTTCATCTAAGTCCATTTTACCAACAATATCACGAATTGTTGTAATTGCTAAATATTCAATACCCTTTTTCAAAGATTGAATTTCGTACACTGCTTTAGCAGGATCTGTTATTTGATAGAAAACAACAGTATCTATAGTAATTGTAACATTATCTTTAGTAATAACTCCTTGTGGTGGAATGTCCATTGTTTGTTGTTTTAAACTAACAACACTACGAACTCTGTCCATAAATGGAACGATAATTGTAAGACCAGCATCAGCTACTTTATGAAATTTACCTAATCTTTCTATAATGTATACTTCAGATTGTTTTACAACTTTAATTGTTTTATATGCTATGAATAAAATTATTAATAATAAAATAATTAAAAACCACATAACATACACCTCCTTAAAAATTTTAAAATCAATTAATTTTTTGTGGTAGTTTTAATTGTTTTTACTAAAACTTTAACACCATCAATTGAAAGGATTTCAACTTTGCTATCTTTTTGTATTATTTCGTTGTTATCTGTTTTGGCTGACCAAATTTCTCCACCAATTTTTATTTGACCTTTTCCATTTATAGAATCAATATCTTCTGTAACAATAGCTTCTTTTCCGATAATTGAAAAAGCATTTGTTTTTTTAGAATCTTTTTCAGAAGAGTATTTATTAATAAAAGGTCTAGTTAAAAACATAAGTAATGTAGAACTAATAAGGAAAACAGCAGATTGAATTATAATACTATCTGTTATAAAGCTTGTAATTAAAGCTAAAAGAGCTCCAACTGCAAACCAGAAAACTAAAAATCCAACAGTTACTGCTTCAATAGCTAAACAAATACCAGAAACTATTAACCAAAATTTCCACATAATGTTAATCTCCTTTTTACAATATTAATCTTATTATACTATAAAATATGGGAAAAATAAAGAGAAAATTAAAAATTTGAAGTTAAGATAAAAAATGCTTGAATTCTTTTTATAAATATAGTATAACAAAAACATATTGTAAACTAAAAATTTACAATATGTTTATTTTTTTCAAAACATTTATTTCAGAAGATTTTTTATTCTCAAAAAATCCAAATGAAAACAAATCTAAAAGGAAGGAGGTAAAACAGAAACAAACAGGTAAAAATCATAACAAAATCTTGAATAAGAAAATACAAATTGTTATAATAAAGAAAGGAAATTTTTGAAATTAAAAAAAAATATTAGATTAAAAAATTATGATTATTCAAAAGAAGAATATTATTACATAACAATATGCATAAAAAATAGAAAAGAATTATTATCAAAAATTATAGTTTGCAACGAAAATAAATTAATAAATGTAGGGGCGGACGTCTCTGTCCGCCCGAAACAAAATAAAAATAACATTAAAATATTTAACAAACATAAATTAGACGTTGTAGGGGTCGGCGTCCCCGACGACCCGAAAAAATACATATTAAATTAACAACATATGGAGAAATTATAGAAAAACAAATAAA
>CAJKKA010000109.1 GCA_905200315.1 uncultured Clostridium sp. | reverse complement strand
CTCTTAGTATTAAATACTAAGAGGCGACATTGCGCGGTACCACTCTTATTAATAAGATAAACTTATTCACTCTTCCTTTTAAGGCAAGGCATTCCTATTATCCTACTTAAGTTCAGATAATCTTCTCCAAAGCTCTCTTCATCTATTTTAAAATTGCCAAGCTTCCACCATCCTCAGCTCTCTATAAACTTAAAATAAATTACTTTCTTTTTCAATGAATTTGTTGTTTTAAATTTTTTAATAAGTAGTTTATTCTTATTTATGAGTTAATAATAAATCAACTGGATAAAAATGTCAACCGTATTTTGTATATATTATTTAATATTTTACTCTATATAAAAACAATCCTTTTGATGGCGCTGTCTCTGGTGATTTTGATCTATCTTTTAATTCTAATAAATTTTTAACTTCCTCTGGTGTAATTTTATTATGTCCAGCATCAATAAGCGTACCTGCAATTATTCTCACCATATTGTATAAAAATCCATTGCCCTCTACATAAATTTCTATTAATCCGTTATTTTCATTTATAGAAATAGAGTAAATTTCTCTTACATGACTTTTCTTTTTAGACCTTGATGAACAAAAACTCGTAAAATCATGTTCACCAACGAGTACATCAGCAACAGCTCTCATTTTATCTAAATCAATTTTTTTAGGCACATGACAAGTGTATTTTCTATTAAATGGATTTGGATATTCGTTGTTGTCTATTTTGTATAGATATACCTTTCTCTTTGCATTATATCTGCTGTGGAATCTATCATCAACTTCCTCAATCTCTCTTATTGCAATTGATTGTGGAAGGTATTCATATAGATATTTATGCATTTTATTTAATGATAAAGGAGAATTAGTTTTAAAGTTTACAACTTGTCCATAGGCGTGTACTCCCATATCTGTTCTTCCCGAACCGATTATTTCTATATTTTCATCTGCCATTTGACTTAAAACAGATTCAAGTTTTCCTTGTATTGTATTTTCGTTATCTTTTAATTTTTGAAAGCCCTTAAAATTGCTTCCATCGTATTCTACTACCATTTTTATGTTTCTCATACTTTTCCTCTTTCATATATATAATTTTAAATTTATGTATAGTTATTGTTATATTTATATTATTAAAATATATATAATCTTAATCTTTTCATTACAAGAAAAAAATGTGATTAAATCACATTTTTTCCTCTGCAATAGCATCCATTAAATTATTTTTTAAAGTAAAGGTAATACAAGTACCTTCTCCTTTTTGACTTTCTAATATTAATTTACCTTTGTGTAATTTTACTATTTCATTACTTATGGCAAGGCCTATACCACTTCCAGATTTATGGTAGTCTTCTTGGAAGAATTTTTCTAAAACTTTGTCTAGGTTTTCTTGTTTTATACCTATTCCATTATCGACTACAGAGAAAGTCGTATATTCGTCACCTTGTGACAGTCTAACAACGACATATCCTCCTTCTTCAGTGAATTTAAGGGCATTTTGCACAAGGTTGATTAAAACTTGTTTTAGTCTATTTTTATCACCTTGTATATCGGCTATTTCTCTTTCTTTTGTATTAAATTCTGTTAAAAGTGTAATATTCTTTTCGCTTGCCTTAACTCCAAGTTGATTTACAACGTCTTTTGCAAGTTTAACGACATTTACTGTGTCGATTTGAAGTCTTATTCTGTCTGATGCAAGACGAGAGAAATCAAGAAGTTCTTCAACTAAAGTTATAAGTCTTTCTGTTTCATCTTGTATAATTCCAAGCCCTAAATCAAGCTCTTCTCTGCTTATACCTTCATATCCTAGAGTCTCACTCCATCCTTTTATAGATGTAAGCGGAGTTCTAAGCTCATGTGATACTGAAGATATAAACTCTTCTTTTAATTTACGAGTTTTATCGATTTCTTTTGCCATATGATCAAACGTTCTGACTAAATCTCCAATTTCATCGTCATGAAGTTTTTCATTTTCCAATTTTATATTATAATTTCCTTGTGCAAGTTGATTTGCAGTCTTTTTCAAATCTTGTATTGGTCTTATAAGTGAATCTGCAAATCTTAAGCTTATAAGAAGACATATTAAAAGTATTACAAGTCCGCCTATAAATATCATAAATACTACTCTAAAAATTGCGCTATCTGCCTTATTTAAAGATACGCTATATCTAACGACACCTTCAACGACATTATTGACCTTTAAAGGTACAGATACACTCATAATATGATCTTTTGTTTCGCTTATAGAACTTATTGAAAAACTATAGTCTTCGTTTCCAGCTAAAGCTTTATTTACATCTTCATAATTGACAACTTCATTAGTTTTTATACCATATTGGTCTAGTATTATTTCTTTATTTTTATTTATAATTTCTATTGCAACAGCAAAATCATTATTTACCTCTTTGTAACTTGAATCTTGACTGAGACTCTCTTTTTCTAATATATTATTTATCTTATCTTGAAAGCTTGTTGAGTCCATAGCTGTAGAGTCATAACTACTTTGAGTATATCTAACTTGCTGCTCTAAGTATGATTTTGCCATACTGTAGTAATATTCTTTCATATAAAACATAAATAACACTTCGAACAAAGCGACTGTAATTATTATCATTATGAAATAATATTTTACTACTCTCCTTCTCAAACCTTCTAAATGTAATTTCAAAATCTAGTCTTCCTTTCTAAAACAATATCCATAACCCCAAATAGTTTGGATATATTTTGGTTTTGATGGGTCATCTTCTATTTTATTTCTTATTCTTCTTATATTTACATCGACTATTTTAAAATCATACAAATAATTATTGCCCCAAACTTCTGTTAGTATTTGATCTCTACTAAGCGATTGTTTTGCATTTACCATTAAATATTTTACAATTGAAAACTCTGTTGGAGTAAGTTCTATTTCTTTTCCATTTTTGAATAATTTTCTCTTATCTAAATCAAGTTCAAATGGTTCTGAAACTATTTTATTTAATTTCATAGAACTTTCTTCTTTTTTAACTCTTCTAAGAAGTGCTGCAACTCTAACTAATAGCTCTTTTATACTAAATGGTTTTACTATATAGTCATCAGCTCCTGATATAAACCCTTCTAACTTGTCTTCTTCCTGAGCCTTTGCAGTAAGCATTATTATTCCAACTTGATCGAATTTTTGTCTTATATATTTACAAACTTCAATACCACTCATATCAGGTAACATAACATCTAAAAGCGCTATTGAAATATCATTATTTTCATTTATTTTTTCAATAGCTTCAGCACCTGTTCCAGCTTCTATAATTTCATATCCTTCTCTTTTTAAGTTTATACTTACAAAACTTCTTATCCCAATCTCATCCTCTAGTACTAATATCTTTTCTTTCATTTTCTAGCCTCCATTAAACTTTACTTAATCATTTTATTATCGAAAAATAATCTTTTAATATATCTATACTCAAACCAAGTTTATTAAATAATTTCTCATTTATATCAGATATTGAATACACGTATTTATCACTTTCAAGTATTATATCTCCCTTATTATTTATAGTTTTTGAATCATCTACTACACCTTTTTCAGCTAAGTTCAAAGAAAATAGCTGTTGTCTATTTTTTTTATCTAAATAAGGAGTCGCACTCTCATTATAATAGAAATTAAATATTTTATAGCTACTACTTGTATTTTGATCAGTATTTTCATTAATCGATATTTTTCCGACTAAGTTATTAGGTATTAAGAATTTAAAGTTTAATTCGTAATTGTAGTAAATTTTATTTACAAATAATAAATCTGCATCCTTGCCTTCTTTTCCATTATATTTGTTCCAACTAATTATAAGGCTCTTTGGCATTGTAGATGTAGAGAGCGAATCTTTGTTTATACTTTCGATGTCTATAATAGGTATATTAGTAATCCCGTCGTTATTTACATCCTCAAAAGCAATATAGTAGTCATTTAGTATATCTTTGTGGTCTTTAAATGCATCTATAAGTTTATTATTTTCCAAATACACTACTTCTGTATTGAATTTGCTGTTTTTTGAAGTAGGCAGACTTAAAAATAATCCCTTATCTTTTTTGCCTATTTTTCCAACAGATATATTTATATCGTCGAAATTTTTTACATCATCAAACTTTAATGTATCGATAATATTTATTTTATCATCTTTTAATGCACATAAATTTAAATTCATTTCTTTTTTAGCATAATTATAATTATAAATTATTAATTCCAAACTATCATCATTATCTATATCATCTACAACTATACCTAATTTTAAAAATTTATCTTTATTAAAATAGTCATAGTTATTCTTTGAAACCAATTCCTTTATTTCACCATTTTCATATCTACAAATGGTAAGTGTTGTATCATTTTTTTCTTCTACAACTAAGATTATTTCCTTATTTCCATCATTATCTAAATCGTAAAAATTTGCATATTTAATTTTATCGCCACTCTCTGTATATAAAGCATCTTTACTTTCATCATCCTTTGACTCTAAAACTGTAAAGCCAACTTCATTGTTTATATTTTCTCTCTTCTCAAAGAATACTACTTCATTTTTTCCATCATTATTTAAGTCTACCTCGTTTATTTTTCCGACTTCTATTGAATTATAAGGCAAAATTAAATTAGCACTTCCTGCAATCCTTTTTGCTTTATCCGAGATATCTTTTTTCTCTTGATTATATATAGGCAATTCATCAAATAAATTTATAGGATTTTCACTGCTATTATCGTTTTTATAACAACCAGTGCTAAGTATAACTACTAAAGATAATACACCTACCAATTTTAATAGCCTCATCCTTGTCCTCCTGTTCTTTATAATTAATTATATTTATAAATTTTACCGTACTTTAATTATACAATAATTAATATAAAAATAAAGAGTTGTATGTCAAATGACTTAAATTAATCATTTAAAAACAACTCTTTATACTAAAATCTATCTATCAAAATTTTCATCAGACCAAACTATATTGCTATTTTGGTTTGTATCTTCAATATTTTCATTATTTTGGCTAAAATCTTCTGAAGCTTCTCCTCTATAATTTATATTTTCATTTTCTTCTTGTTGTATTTCATTTTCTTGTTGTATTTCGTTTTCTTGTGCTTCTTGGATTTTTACAGTTTCATCTTGGCTTTTAGCAGATTTTCTACGTTTACTTACTCTTTTTTTAGTTTGCTTATGTCCACCATGATGTCCGCTATGATTTCCATCTTGATCTACTTCGCTTGATTCATGTTGTTTATGATGTTGTTTTGGTCTAGTTTTTTTAGATTTTTTTACTTCTTGTTGATTATCTTCTACTAATTCATCGTTTTTTTTAGTTTTTTTAGTTTTACCTTTTGTATTTTCTATATCTTCCTGTTGCCCTTGTTGTTTTTTATTTTTTTTAGTCTTTTTACCCATATTAAATTTAAATCCGCTTTTCTTAGCTTTTTTATGTGGTCTATGTTCATTTTCTTGAATATTGAATTCTTCTTTTCTATCTTCTGGAACAAGGTCATTTAAAATGACATCGTTATATTTTTCTTCGTATTGAGTAGTTGTATTGTTTTCAATATCTTTATGTTTCAAATTCTTTTTATTGTGTTTTACTCTCATTATATAATACCCATTTTTCTCCACTAACGGCATATATTCTCCTATAGTCGGAAAATAAAAAGTTC
>CAJKKA010000108.1 GCA_905200315.1 uncultured Clostridium sp. | reverse complement strand
AATGACAAATATATTTGTTTTGAAATACCGCGTAAGCGACCAAACGAGCAGATTCTCTGCGAGTGCGATTTGGAGCAATCTTCATTTTTTAATTTATATAGAGTATTAATGTAAATATATAAATATAATTTTATATAAAAATAATCATTCGTTAAATGGTCATAAGACCATTTTCAATTTCGAAGATTGCGACACCAAGGTATAAAAAACAATTTATTTGTCATATGTTATTATCGGGTCGTCGAGGACGCCGACCCCTACAACGTTTGACATTAATTTTTGTAGCATTATAATATTTTTATCTTTATTTTAATTTTGTAGTAAAATAAAGAAGAATAGATAAATCTATTCTTCTTTATTTGTATTCTGTATTTTATTAAAATATTCTGTTATAGTTTGTACAATTTCGTTTTTGCTTTCAAGTTTGTTTATTTTCTCTCTCATTTTACTTGAATCTTCTAATCCTTTTATATACCAGCTTAGTTGTTTTCTCATTTCTCGTATTCCAGTGTATTCACCTTTTTCTTCTATTTCCATTTCTAAATGTCTTTTTATTGTTTTTAATTTTTCTTCTAAATTAGGTTTTTCTAGTTTTTTTCCTGTTTTTAAATAGTATTCTATTTCTCTAAAAATCCATGGATTTCCAAAAGTTGCTCTTCCTATTGCTATTCCATCAACTCCTGTGTATTCAAACATTTTTTTAGCACTTTCTTCGTCTACTATATCTCCGTTACCTATAACTGGTATGCTTACCGCTTCTTTAACTTTTTTTATTATATCTAAATCTGCTATTCCTGAATAAAAGTCTGCTCTTGTTCTTCCATGAATTGTAATTGCAGAAGCTCCTGCTCTTTCAAATATTTTTGCTGCCTCTACTGCCACTACATTTTCATTATTCCAGCCTTTTCTGAATTTTACTGTTACAGGTTTTTTTACTGCTTTTACTACCTCTGAAACAATTTTTCCTGCTAATTCTAAATTTAATAATAGTTTACTTCCATCTCCATTTTTTACAACTTTTGGGGCTGGACATCCCATATTTATATCTATTATATCTGCAATTTTTTCAACATATTTCGCTCCATATACCATAGTTTCTATGTCACTGCCAAATATTTGAACTGATATTGGTTTTGGTTCATTTGTTGTGTTTAATAATTTAGTGGTTTTTTCATCATTATGAAATAGAGCCTTACTACTTACCATTTCTGTAGTTGCAAGTCCTGCTCCTTGCTCTTTACACAAAATTCTAAATGGCAGGTCTGTTATTCCTGCCATTGGAGCTAATATTAAATTATTTTTTATTTCTACATTTCCTATTTTTAATGGTTTTAAATACATTTTTATCTCCTATTTTATTCTGCAAAAATTGTTCTTTGTCTTCTACCACTTATATTCATTAATATTGCAAGTAAAATGTAATTTGTAACTAATGAACTTCCACCATAACTAACAAAAGGTAATGGTACACCAGTTATTGGTAAAAGTCCCATTGTCATTCCTATATTTTCTATCATATGGAATATAAAAATTCCGGCAATACCTATTGCTATATAACTACCTAAATCATCTTTTGCTGTTCTTGCAATAAAAATAGATTTAGTTATCATTATTACATATATAATTATTACACTACCTGCTACAACAAATCCCATTTCCTCACTTATAACAGAAAATATAAAATCTGTTGTTTTTGGATATAGAAAGCCTAATTGTGTTTGGTTACCTTTTAAAACTCCCATTCCAAATAACTTTCCTGCACCTATTGCAAGTTTAGATTGAATTATATTATAACCAGCTCCTCTTGCATCTGTTTCTGGATTTAAATATACCTGTATTCTAGCTTTAGCATGTTCTGGTAATACAAAATTATAAACTAATGGTGCTGCAATTATTACAATTGCACATATTGCTATTATGTATTTTTTATCTATTCCTGCAACAAATAACATTAATGCCGTTGCAATTAAAAACGCCATAGCTGTTCCATAATCTGGTTGTAAAATAATTAAAAATACAGGCACTGCAACAACTGTTAAGCTTAATAATAGTTTAGCTGGTTTATTTATTTCATTTTGTCCTCTTTCTTGTATTTTATATATTAAAGATGCTAATGTTAGAATTACAAATATTTTTGCAAATTCTGATGGTTGAAAAGTAAATGCTTTAAAATTAAACCAACTACTTGCACCATTTACTGGAGTTGTAAATAAAACTGCAATTAATAAAATTAAACTTAGCCCGATAAAACACAGGTGCTGCCTTGGCTATAGCCTCGTAATCTATTAAAATTAAAGCAAATACTATAGGTATACATATAACAAACCATATTGCTTGCTTTTGCAAGCTCTCATATCCACTATCATGTGTTGCAGAAAATAATGCTATCATTCCAATAGCTGTTAAAATGATAGCACATATAAAAATTCCCCAATCTATATTTTTAAAAATTCTTTTTCTCATTTTCTACCTCAAACTTATTATTTAGATTCTTCTTGTTGCTTTTCTTTTTCTTCTGTGCTATTTTCATTATTTTCTATTAAACTATGTTTTCCTTCTTCTTGAATTTCACTATTGCTTTCACTATCTTCTTTATTTTCTTGTTCTTCTGTTTGATTATTTATTTCTTCTTTTTCTTCTGTATTTGTTTCTTCTACATTTTTCTTTTCTTCTTTAATACTTATAATTGGTATATTTGCATATAATGCAGGTGCTCCGTTTGTTCCATTTTCATTTGTTTGGTTTGTTAAACGAACATCTATTGAATTTTCGTCTACATCTATATACTTTTTTATTACCTCTATTATTTCTTGTTTCATCATTTCTAAAAAGTCTGCAGAGACATTTGCTCTATCTTGCATTAAAACTAAATGAAGTCTTTCTTTTGCCTCTTTACCAGAATCACTTTCTTTTTGCATTTCTTTTTTAAAAACTTTCTTAAAAAAATTACTTACATTTTCGAACATTATTCACCCTCCATATTTTTGCTACCTATTTTACTTTAAAAATTCTTTTTATTGCTGCTAGAAAGCCTTTTTCTCTTCCTGGTACTGAAACTTCTATTTTTTCTCCTAAAATTCTTTTTGCAGTTTCCATATATGCTTTTCCAGATGGTGCTTTTTTATTTGATATAACTGGTTCTCCTTTATTTGTTTGAGTAATAATGTATTCGTCATCTGGAACAACACCTATTAATTCTATTGATAATAAATCTACTATATCATCAACGTCCATCATTTTTCCTTTTCTAACCATTTCTGGTCTTAAACGATTTATAATTAACTCTGGATTTTTTATTTGTGAAGACTCTAACAATCCTATTATTCTATCTGCATCCCTTATTGCAGATATTTCAGCCATTGTTACAACTATAGCTCTATCTGCTCCAACTATTGCATTTTTAAATCCTTGCTCAATTCCAGCAGGGCAATCTATTAAAATATAGTCAAACTCCTCTTTTAATTTTCCAACAAGGTCTTTCATTTGTTCTTCATCTATTGCACTTTTATCTCTTGTTTGGGCAGCTGGAAGTAAGAATAATTCTTTAAATCTTTTGTCTTTTATAAGGGCTTGTCTTAATTTACATTTGCCTTCTACAACATCTACAATGTCATATACAATTCTATTTTCTAACCCCATAACAACGTCTAAATTACGAAGTCCAATATCTGTATCTACTAATACAACTTTTTTTCCTTCTAATGCAAGTGCTGAACCTAAATTAGCTGTTGTTGTTGTTTTTCCTACTCCACCTTTTCCGGATGTAATAACTATAACTTCTCCCATTAAAATTCCTCCCTTTATGGATTCGTACAATATTTCTTACATATAATATATGAAATTACGAAAAAAGTCAATGTTATATTGCATTTTTATTACAGAATTGTTACAAAAATGTTAAAAAATAAGCAATTACTAATTGTAATTAGTAACTGCCATTTGTAATCTTCTTATTTCTTCATCTCCTGTTAGATATATCATTTCTTTTCTATTTTTTATGCATATTGTTATGTAATAATATCCTTCTTTTGAATAATCATAATTTTTTAATCTAATGTTTTTTCTTTTTAATTTCAAAAATTTCCTTTCTTTATTATAACAATTTGTATTTTCTTATTCAAGATTTTGTTATAATTTCACCTGTTTGTTTCTGTTTTACCTCCTCCCTTTTAGATTTGTTTTTCATTTGGATTTTTTGAGAATAAAAAATCTTCTGAAATAAATGTTTTTGAAAAAAATAACCATATTGTAAATTTCTTATTTACAATATGGTTATTTTATATATTATTTGTATAAAATTTTCAAGTGTTATTATTAATTTATTTTTTCTTTTTTCTTGTTTTCTTTTTTTCTGTTTCTGCTTTTATTTCTTTTGCGTCTTCTGGATTGTATTTTTCTCCTTTTTTTGGCTTATTCCAAGATATATAGTCACAACTTGTTGGATTGTTTTCACATATATAAAATGTTCTTCTTTTTTTGGTTTTTCTTATTTGTACTTTTCCTCCGCATTTTGGACATGGTTCTTCTATTGTTACTACATATGGTTTTGCATTTTTACATTCTGGATATCCAGGACAAGCTAAAAATTTACCATATCTTCCATATTTTACAACCATCATTCTTCCACATTTTTCACAAGGTATGTCTGTTACTTCTTCTTCAAGTTCAACGTGTTCTAAGTTTTTTTCTACCTCTTCTACTTCTTTCATAAATGGTCCATAAAATTCTTCTATCATTTTTTTCCATTCTTCTTTTCCATCTGCAATTTCGTCAAATTCATTTTCAATTTTTATTGTGAATTCTTCGTTTACAACATCTGAAAAATTTTCTATTAGAAGTTTATTTACAATTTTTCCTAGTTCTGTAGGGTATAATTGTTTCTTTTCTTTTTCTATATATCTTCTTTCTAAAATTGTTGTTATTGTTGGTGAATATGTACTTGGTCTACCTATTCCCTTTTCTTCTAGAACTTTTACTAAACTTGCTTCTGTATATCTTGGTGGCGGTTCTGTAAAGCTTTGTTTTCCTTCTATGCTTTCTTTTTTTACTTCTTGTCCTTTTTTTAAATCTGGAACATTTGAGTTTTCTTCTTTACTTTCATCGTCTACACCTTCTACATATAATGCCATAAAGCCTTTAAATTTTATAGATTGACCATTTGCTTTAAAAGTATAATTATTAGCATCTATTGTTGCAGATATAGTATTAAAAATTGCTGGTGCCATTTGGCTTGCTAAAAATCTATTGTAAATTAGCTTGTATAGTTTGTATTGATCTTTATTTAAAGATTCTTTTATATCTTCTGGATTTACATCTATATATGTTGGTCTTATTGCTTCGTGTGCATCTTGTGAATCTGCTTTTGTTTTATAGTATCTGTTTTCGTAATATTCTTCTCCATATTGTTTTACAATTTCTTGTTTTGCTACTTTTCTTGCTTCCTCAGAAATTCTTGTAGAATCTGTTCTCATGTATGTAATTAAACCTACTGTTCCTCTTTCTGGAATTTTTACTCCCTCGTATAATCCTTGTGCTACAGCCATTGTTTTCTTTAATGTGAATCCTAATTTTCTTGAGGCCTCTTGTTGCATTGTACTGGTTGTAAATGGTGGAGCTGGTGTACGTTTTCTTTCTCCTTTTTTTACTTCTTCTACAATAAATTT
>CAJKKA010000107.1 GCA_905200315.1 uncultured Clostridium sp. | reverse complement strand
TTTTAATAGCAGGGGTGGTAGGAATCGAACCCACCTCTGGAGTTTTGGAGACTCTATAATCTCCCCTACAATCAGCCTATTTAAAGGAATTTTTGCCTTCTGACTAATTAAGTCCACCAATTAAGTCCACCAATCTACTTTAATAATCACAAAAATAAATCTTAAAACAATATTTTAAAAAACATTTTCCAACGTTTTTATTTTAACATATTGATGCATTAATTTATATATGATTTTGCTCTGAAAAATCGGAACTCAGTTCCGTTTTTTTCTTCATATTATTATTGTAAATAGAATTTTTAAAGCATGGAGGTATTTAATATGAATGAAAACAAAAACATTGATGAATTGAGCTTAACATCATTATTGTTAACTGAACAATTTGAACTTGAAGTTAATCCCTGGATAAAAAAATATCCAATTCAACTGAAAATCCATAACGACAACAATATGATTGGGACTAAATATTTTTCAAACAGTAGTTTAACAGTCCCATATATTTTTATACTAAAAAATCAAAAATACGAATTAGAACTCATATGAGAATTTTGTTTTATTAATTCAGCAGCCTTCTCTAATAAAAAGATTATAAAACAACTTAAACGTTCCGAAAAAACAGAAAAATGTATTCGTAGTTTTTTTCTTCTAAGCTATACAAAAATCTAGCAATTGACGATTCTGTAATATTAATCAAAATATGTGTTTCTAATAAAGAAATAGATGAATTTACAAAGGTTAAAAATATTTTAAGTTCGATACTTATTAACCATTTATAAACGGTTTTTAATTATTCTAATATTGTTCCATTTTTTTGCCATAATTCAACTATGTTCATGCCTTATAATAATATTTAGTTCAATAAAAAAATAAGTTCTGCCTATATAAATGATATATACTCTCTTTTTTAAGAGAATATATGTCATTTGGAAGAACTTATTTTTTCTTATCATTTTAAATAATAATATAAAAAATTTTTTGATAAATCTTTTGTAAATTTCACCTGATTCTTGCTAATATTATCCACTGTATCTGATGTTACAACGCCATTATCATTTAAATATTTTATAAGTTTTTCATATTGTGGAATTTCTTTGTTTTTTCCATATGCGAATCTAATAATATCAGCTATCATCAACATATCTTTTTCTATCATATTTATATTCTCCTTTTGTTTATTTAATATAAATATGATTATTTTTTCGATTTTATTTTTATTAAAAATGAATCGTATTACAATCTTATTCCCCTAAAAAATATTCATCCTCACCCATGCGGTACAGTGTTTTCTATGGATTGGGCATTCTGTTTCAATTTATAAACACAAAAATGACCGCCATGCTAAATAGCGATCACTTTTGTTAATACTTATTTATTAGCCATTGTTCTTCAATATTTGGCTCAACCGTCTAACGAATATTTGCTTGTTTCTTTATATAATAATCAGCCGTAAAACCACATACCTTTAGGTGTGTGGTAGTTCACATACTTATTATAGCATAAAATAATATATTAATTTGTAATACATATATGAATTTTGTTTTTCACATGTATATAATTAAGTTTTTTATGCTTTATTAACTGTAAATTAAGTTATTTTAATTAATTATATAATATTTTTACACATATTTCCACAACTTTTTTCTTTAAACAATATGTATTATTTTATTTAAAGTTTTATATTATTAATATGTCTAAAAAATAAGCCGATTTATATAAAAAAAAGAGCCAATCATTATGACTCTTGATTTGTTATTTTTATAATTTTAATCATCGTAATTCATTTGCACTTCTTTTAAAGCTAAATACATTGCAGTGTAATCTGAATCAACACAATGTAATGGTTGCATATTTATTTCCATAGGATTAAATCCATTAATTTTATAGAATTTTTCAGCTTCTGGAACAGAGTGTAAAAATAGGGCTTTAAATCCTACTACTTCGTCCATTAAAGTCTGTGCATAATCGATTATACTTTGCATTACCCAGGCAGATACTGGAAGACTTTCTCCATCATATTCAAAAAATAAATCTTGATATTTTTCATTAACAGCAAACATTTTTATTTCAATTGCTGAAATTCCACATATTTCAATGTCAAATTGCATAGACCAATAGATTTAGGAGAAAATCTAAGTGGTACAATTATTAGATAGCATCGTAGAGATACGGTGTTATTTTTTTGCTACACATATAAATAATTACATTATTAATATGTATGATTTTTTTTAAATATTTTATGCTACTTTATAAGTAGACACGTTATTATAAAAAAAATCGGAACTAAGTTCCGATTTTTTGCTTATTATACTTTGTTTATTATTATATTCTTTAATTTTATATTCTGTTTTATTATCATTATCTAAGTTGTCATAAACAACCATTCTGTTTAATACAGATGGCTTTTCATATTCAACAGCATTATCCCAATAAAATTTAACTGAGTTATTTCTTTCTTCTTGTTTTAAGTCTTTAATGAGACCAAACCATTTATTAAAGACATGTTCTTCAATATCGTCACTTTTGCCATCATATTCTACGATTGCAGCTAAAATGCTATAATTATTAGTATTATTTTCAAACAGTTCTTTTATTACAGTATTATCTGATAAATCTTGATTAAATTTATCAGTTAAAAATATAACAATAATATCATCACGATATGAATCAGGACCGCGTTTAAGATTATCAACTTGTGCTAATTTTTCAAATTCAATATTATCACCATTTTGAAAATAACAATCTCCATTCACATCTAAAATAGTATTATAAATTGACTTAACTCCTGAAAGTTCCATTTTTTCGGTAGCATCTTTTGTTAAACGTTCTTTTTCATCGCTGTATAAAATATCCGTTTGAGTATTATATTTTACTTTCTTTACATCGCCATTTGAATCTTTTATTATTCCAAAAAGAAATTTACCTACTTTTCTGTTCATTCCAATAGTGTCACCATTTCCAGTCATGAAGGCTTTTACATTATATAATACAGCATCATCTCCATATTGAGATTTACATTTTCGTTCAAATTTATTAATATTCTTCTTAATAAATTTTTGTTGTTCTAGATAATCACATCCAACCAAAAGAAAACAAAATAATAACAAGAATAATCCTAATAATATTTTTTTATTTTTCATTTTTATTTTATTCTAACCTCCTTCATTTTTGACCAAGATGAATAATATTTCTTTCCTTTGACTTTTTTGTATGTGGAGATTTTAACATAGTATTTTTTCTTCGAAACTAATTTATTAATACTAATTGAAGTCTTTTTATACTTTTTAATTATTTTAGTTTTTACATTTTTCCTCATTTTTTTATGAGTTGAATATTTAATTATATATCCTGTAGTTTGCTTTTTATTTTCTGTGCCATATTTTTTTATTTTATCAATTATTTCCGCTAGTTTTTCTATTTCTTTGTCAATATTCTTAGATGATACACTACTATTAATAAATTCTAAAAACTCATCTTCATCTCCGTTATATGATTTTAATACATCAATAAATGCTACATAATTGCTTTTCATATTGAATTTCGGCCATGTCTTAACTCCTAACTTTTGTTTCTCTTTTTCTAAAAGTGATAATTTAGCAGCAACATTTATTGGCATGCCATTATTTATCAATAATTCTTTTAATTCTAGAATTCCACTTCTTGAAATTGTTAAATATTTCCTAACTTGCCTTTCATCTGCTCCTGTTATTTCAACCATTGTTTTATTAGATAATTTCCGAAATGAACCATCTGAATATTCATGTTCAACTAATAAATTTGCAAGTTCAATATTATCTACTCTAGACATATTTTTGTTTTTGTACTTTCTGATAATTTTTTTACTTTATCTGTTTGCATAAGATAGCCCCCTTTTAAAATCGGAACCGAGTTCCGATTTTGTTTTGAACTCAGTTTCTTTTATACTTTTGCTATCATTATACATTTTTTTTCAAAAGATAAAATATTAATTTTTAAATTATTATTTCTCTTCCAATAAATTTGTTTAAATATTCATCCAAATCTTTCTCTCTCACGATATATTGCCCTCCAATCTTGATGCTTGGAAACCCTTTAGTTTTCATAAGAGAATATGCCTTATCACGACCTATTTTTAAATATTTTTGCAAATCTCTAACATTTAATATTTCGTTTGTCATATGAATACCACCTTTATAAATTTAAAGAACACAAAGTGTTGCTCATAGATAATATGTATTAAATGTTTTATTTACCGCAAAGTTAAAACAGATCATTCAATTTTTCATTTATTCTATTATTTCTCGCTAAAACACCACGTTTTTTTTCAGAATGTATATATGTACTTTCAACTACTTTAATATCATCTCCAAGTGTATCTGCGATATCTTCAATACTGATTCCTACTGTATACATCATTGTTGCACATGTATGTCTTAACACATGAAATCCTGCGCTTTGGCATTTTGTTCCTGCATACTTCTCAATTGTTTTCATAGCCCCTCTTAAGGATTCTGGACAGCAATTTTTTCCTTCACGTGTTTGGCATACATAATCCTCTAGTCCACATTTTATCGCATATTCTTTTGCCTTAGTAAGTAATTCTTTTGCTTTTTGATTTAGTGCCACGTCTCGTTTAGCACCATATTTTAGTCCTTCTTGCTCAACAAGAATTTTTTGGGGAATTCCTTTTAACTTCATTTCATCTTTTCTTTTTGAATCATATTCTGGATTATCCATACTTTTTAATTGTTTGTCAACATTTATTATTTCGTTAGAAAAATCAACATCTTTCCATTTTAATGCAATAAATTCACTAACTCGCATCCCCAGAAAAATATTAGCAGCTATTGCAAATCCTTGTGGATAGAACGGACCTTTACATCCTTTGTAATTATCATATTTTGTTAATTTTGTTGCTTCTGAAATGAATTTTTTTATGTCATCATTATCTAGCCATTCCACTTCTTTTCTTTTTTTGAATATTTCACTCTTCGCTTTTAAAAACACCATATTTTCTGTTGGATTAATTTCAACTATTTTTTTTCTTACAGCCCATCTATAAAATCCTGTAAAAATTTCATATGCTTTTTTATAACTTGAAAAAGATGGACCTGTTTTTGCATAATTATTTAAAAAATCATCAATGTCATTATATGTTATCTGCTTAACTGGAATGTTATTCAATTTACTTACAAATACTCTGCATCTTACGTTTTGTTCTAACTTCTCATATGAACTTTTCTTCATTTCGAGTTTTTTGTAGTCTAACCATAACATTAATGCATCATGAAATAATATATTTTCATTCTCTTTAATACCTTTTTTCAATTTTGTAACTTTTTCATTCCATCTTTTTTTTGCTTCATATCTTGTTGCTCCTTGTGCTTCTATAGTTTTGACATGTTTTCCATTTTCATCTGACCAACTAAAACTTTTCTTAACTCTATATTTTCCTTTACTCTTAAGAAAAATATAACATCCTTCTCCATACTGTCTTTTTTCTTTATCCATTTCTCAATCCTTTCATATAAATTATTTTTCATAATTAATATGTAGATTTTTCTTTTTTTCCAAAAGTACACCTATTTAGTCCACCAATTTAATCAGAATTCATTAGTAAAAACAAGTAAGAAACAGTAATTTCTTATACGACAAAAAAAGCCCTTGTTTAAAGGAATCCCTTTAAACAAAGGC
>CAJKKA010000106.1 GCA_905200315.1 uncultured Clostridium sp. | reverse complement strand
TACTTGAATCACTTTTTTTCTATATTTTTTGTTTCACATCAATTGTAACACTACAGATTAAAAAAAACATATTGTAAATTTTATTTTACAATATGCTTTTGTTACACATTATTTTATTAAAAATTGCAAGGACTTCTAAATTTTACATACTTTTTTTATTTCGTTATAGATTTTTTCTTCTACATTTTCTATATCTATTTTTCTTGCATTTTCTCCCATTTGTTTCATTTTATTTGTATCTGATATTATATTATTTATTTTTTCGTTTAGTATTTTTTCGTTTAGGTCTTTTTCTAGTATTTTGTCTGCGGCATTTTGTTTTACTAATACATTTGCATTAAATTCTTGGTGGTTTTCTGCTGCTATTGCTAGTGGTATAAATATTGCTGGTTTTCCTACTTTTGCTATTTCTGTTATTGTCATTGCTCCGCTTCTTGCTACTACTAAATCACAACAGTTTAGGACTTCTTCCATATTGTATATATATGGAATTATTTTTATATTTTCAATATTATTTATATTAATATTTTCTTTTTCTAGTTCCTCTTTTATTTTATCGTATTGTTTTGGTCCCGGTGCCCACATTATTTGATAATTGTTATTCATTTTATTTTTTATTATGTTTATTAATGTTTTATTTATTATTTGTGCTCCTTGACTTCCTCCAAATACTAAAACTAGCGGTTTATTGCTTTTAAATCCTAATTTTACTTTTATTTCTGTTTTTTGTATTTCTGTTAGTTTTAAATCTTTAACTTTTGTTGGAGTTCCTGTTACAACTACTTTCTTTGCTTTAGGTAATCTTAATTTCGCATCTTCAAACCCTGTTAAAACTAAATCTACTTTTTTTGATAATAGTTTTATTGTAACACCTGGAAATGCATTACTTTCATGTAAAACTGTAGGAATCTTTTCTCTTGTTGCAGCTGTAAATACAGGTCCACATATATATCCTCCAGTTCCAATTACTAAGTCTGGATTATAATTCTTTATTAATTTTTTTGCATCTCTAAATCCTTTTAAAGTTTTTATCCCTTTGCGTAAGTTTGCAAATGATATTTCTCTAGAGATTCCGTATACTTCTATTGTTTCTAGCTTATAACCTGCTCTTGGAACTAAATCATTTTCTAAACCTCTTGTTGTTCCTATAAAAGTTATTTCTGCATCTTTATTTTCTTGTTTTATTTTATTTGCAATTGCAATTGCGGGGTTTATATGACCTCCAGTTCCTGCTGCTGCAACTAATATTTTCATTTATTTTCCTCCTGTTTTTATACTTAATTAATTTTATATCTTATTTCCCGCTCGTGATATATTTAAGAGTATTCCGAACACTACATAGTAAAATTAAAAGTGATGTTCCTCCATAGCTAAAAAATGGAAGTGCCATTCCTGTTACTGGCATTGATGATGTAACAACTGCTATGTTTATTATTGCTTGAAGTCCTATTAAAGATGTAATTCCAACTGCAAGTAAACTACCAAAGGTATCTGGTGCTTTCATAGCAATTACAACACCTCTCCATATAAAAATTGCAAATAATGAAATTACAATTAAACAACCTATAAATCCAAGTTCTTCTGCAATAACGGCAAAGATAAAGTCATTGTGTGGTTCTGATATGTATAAATATTTTTGTTTACTTTCTCCAAGTCCAACTCCAAATAATCCTCCTGAACCTATTGCATATAAACTTTGTATTATTTGCCAACCTGATCCTTGTGCATCTTGCCAAGGGTCTAAAAAGGATGTTATTCTTGCTAATCTAAATCCACCTTTACCTGTTATTTTAGCAAGTGTAAACATACCTCCTAAGCCTGCTCCTACTGCAAGTAACCCTGCAGTTAAAAAGTACCTTAATTTGCAACCAACAACCAGCATCATTATACATACAACTGCTATAATTACAATTGAAGCACTTAAATGGTCTTGCACAAAAAATAGTATTCCTATTGGTATTATTAAAGGTATAAGTGGTTTTATAAAACCATTCATTAAACCTTTTAAATTTCTCTTATTTTCTGATAACATTGCCGCATAATATATTATAATTCCAATTTTTGCAATTTCAGAGGGTTGAAATTGTATTCCAAGCGAAATCCATCTTTTAGCACCATTAACAGACTTTCCTATCCCTGGGATTACAACCATTATTAATAAAATTGCTGAACCCCAATATGCATATTTCCAGAATTTTTTATACTTTCTATAATCTATTTTAGAAATAACCATCATTGCAATTAGTCCACCTAAAGCAAATATTCCCTGTTTTCTAAAGTAAACGTAGCTATCGTCTCCAGTTTCAGCTAGTGCTGAAGGTGAACTTGCTGAAAGAACCATAATAAGTCCTAATCCGAGCAATAGCAACACTGTTATACATAAAATAAAATCAAATGAATTTTTTCCGAAATTTTATTTTGTTATTTACAGGTTTTACCATTAAACCATTTTTCCTTTCTTTAAATTATAGCTAATCCTATTACACATAAAATTAAAGTTATTAAACTAAATACAGAAACTACTTTGTTTTCTCTCCATCCTGAAAGTTCAAAATGATGATGAAGTGGTGCCATTTTAAACATTCTATGTCCTGTTTTTTTGAAATATGCTACTTGCAATATAACAGATAATGTTTCTAAAACTGGAATTAAAGCAATTACCAACAATAGTAATGGGATTTTCATATATAAACTCATACTTGCTATTATTCCTCCTAATAGTAATGAACCTGTATCTCCCATAAAAACTTTAGCTGGATTTAAATTAAACATTAAAAACGCTAAATTTGCTCCACATACTATGCTTCCAAATGTAATTATTTCTGTGATTCCTAATTTTGATGCAATTACTACTAAACATGAAATAATTATTGTTGTTACACTTGTTGATAATCCATCTACACCATCTGTTAAATTAACAGCATTTGTAGTTCCAAGCATTACAAACATTGCGAATATTATGTATAAAGATCTCGGTATTCTAACATATATTTTTAATATTGGTATATATGTTTCTGTTCCCATATGTAATACATTTTTCAAATATAATATATACATTACTGAAATTATTAATAATCCAAACATTTTATATGCTGGCTTCAATCCTTCTGTATCGTGCATAACAAGTTTTCTAAAGTCATCTATAAATCCTATTAATCCAAATCCACCTGTAACAAGCAGTAGTGGTATTATTCTTCTTGCTACAATTATATCTCCATGCTTATAATAATAAGTAGTAGCTAATATAGTTACAATTGTTGTTCCTAAAAGTATAATTATTCCTCCCATTGTTGGAGTTCCTTGTTTTTTTAAGTGGCTTTTTGGACCATCTGTTCTTTCTATTTGCCCCACTTTTAATTTAGTTAATATTGGTATTATAATTAGTGCTAATATTGTGGTTATAATAAAAGCACCTATTAGTATTTCTATTTGAAAATTCAAATTTTATCACCCTTTATCCTATTATATCGTTAACTATTTTTCTTTCGTCAAATGGATATTTTACACCATTTATTTCTTGATATGGTTCATGTCCTTTTCCAGCAAGAACGATTATATCTGTTTTGCCTGCCATTTTTATTGCTGTTTTTATTGCCTCAATTCTATCCACTACAACCTCGTATTTTCCTTTTGTTTTCTTTATTCCATTTTCTATTTCATCTACTATTAATTTTGGCTCTTCTGTACGTGGGTTATCTGATGTTATTATTGTGTAATCTGCTATTCTTCCTGATATTTCTCCCATGATAGCTCTTTTAGATGTATCTCTGTCACCACCACATCCGAATACTGAAATTACTCTTCCTCTTGTATATGATTTAACTGCTGATAGTATATTCTCTAAGCTTTCTGGTGAATGTGCATAATCAATCATTATTGTAAGTCCTTTTTTATTAGGAACTAATTCGCTTCTTCCTGGTACTTTTATTTCTAATAAAGCTTCTTTTATACTATCTGATGAACATCCTAATTTTAATGCTATTGATATTGCAGCTAATGCATTATATACAGTAAATCTTCCTGGTATATCTACTTTTACTCTTTCATTTCTTTCTGTTAATTTTACTCTAAAATCTACGTATGAATTTGTTATTGTTATGTCTTTTGCAAGTAAATTACAAGTATTATCTATTCCATATGTAGCAAATTCACAAGGTATTATTTTCTTTAATTTTTCTCCATATAAATCATCTACATTTATAAATGCAGTTTTACACATATCAAATAATTTGCATTTAGATTTAAAGTAGTCTTCCATATCTGGATGTTCATGTTCACTTATATGATCTTCTGAAAAATTTGTAAATACGCCTATATCAAAATCACATCCATATACTCTATCTAATTTTAAACTTTGTGAAGATACTTCCATAACAGCAACTTGGCATTTTTCTTCTACCATTCTTGCAAATAATTTTTGTAATTCTATACTTTCTGGTGTTGTTCGGCTACTATCTCCAAGGCAAACTTCGCCTATGTAATTTGCTATTGTACCTATTAAACCTACTTTATAACCTTGTTTTTCTAAAATTTCTTTTACCATAAATGTTGTAGTTGTTTTTCCTTTGGTTCCTGTAACACCAATTAATTTTAATTTTTTTGAAGGATTATCATAAAAATTACAAGCTGATATAGCCATAGCTTTTCTTATATTTGGTACTAAAGCTATTGTGATGTCATTTATATTATTTATTTTTTTTATGTCTTTTTCATCTTCTATAACTACTGCAACTGCACCATTTTCTATAGCACTGTTTATATAGTCTGTTCCATCAACTGCAAATCCTTTTATTGCAAAAAATAAACCATTTTTTGTTATTTTCCTTGAATCACTATCTATATTTTCAATTTCTATATCAAAATTACCTTTTCCTTTAATGTTTTCTATCCCTTGTAATATATTTTTTAAATTCATACTTATTCCTCCATAAACTATTATTTTGCGACTATATTATATATCTAAATTATTTTTTTGTATATAGTTTATAATAAAAAAATTAACCATATATCTATTTAATTATATAGAATATATGGCTTTTATATTACTTAATTTTATTATTTTATAATAGATATAAGAAAAATACCTACTGCTTGTATTATAAATAAATTAAACATATTTGACATTAACAAATTATTCGTTGCTTCTATTACACCTAATTTTTCTTCTTCTTTATTTTTTTCTCCTCTTTGTGCTTCAAAAAATGTTATTAATTCTGGAATACTTGTACCAAATCCAAGTATTATTCCTATAATGTATTCTGGCACATTAAATATATAGCATAAATTTTCTAAATTATTACTTAATTTGTCTCCAACAAAATATAATAAAATTCCAATTATTATTAAATATATTAAGTATTTTATTATTAATAATTTATTCTTCTTTTTATTTTTTATTTCTTTTTTATATTCTAATTCAAATTCTTTTACTATTTCATTATCATATTTTTCTAAATATAATTTATGTGCATTTGAATTTATTTTATAAAAAAATAAAAATAGTATAACAAGAAATATTGCAAATGCAACGCCTAATTTTACATTAGCATTTATCATATAAAGTGGAATTGCTATTGTTATTAACACAATAATTAAATCTATTATCAGTGCTTTATTTTTTAATACTTTAGTATTTTTATTAATTATTACAGTTGCTAAATATTGGATTAAATTTATAACATTTGAACTTATAATATTGTATAAGCTTGTACTTGCAAGGCCAGAAATGCTTGCAAG
>CAJKKA010000105.1 GCA_905200315.1 uncultured Clostridium sp. | reverse complement strand
TAGCCGGACTGGTCGATGGCCAGCTCCACGCCGATGCCCATCAGCTTGTTCATCTTCATTTATAATCTTGCTCTTTTTTATTCCAGAGCATTTTCTTGAACAATTGCAAATAATTTCAATCTGATTAAAATTATTTACCTCGCCTATAACAACAGAAACCTTGGAAGTTCCTATATCCATACCGACTATAATATCACCTATCGCCAAGATTTTCTCCTCCAATTTTTATGTTTTAAATTTCGTGACTAGAATATTATATTTTTTGACAAAAGTCAATAGTTTTTGTAATATTTTTGTAATATTCTTGTAACGATGCTGTAATATTTTTTAAACTTCTAAATTCAATTTATTTTTTTGAATTTTTTATTACTAATCTTGCCTTATCTACAATCTTTTTATCTGACCATTTAGCTATCAATTCTGTTCTAATAATTGATAAATTTGTAAACATTCTTCCAACAAAAACTACAATAGCTGCTAAATAAATATCTACATTTAATCTTTCACCTAAATAAGTTAATATAATAGCTAAAATTGCATTTCCAAAAAATCCAGATACGAATATTTTCATATCGAAGTTCTTTTTTATTACACCAACAAATGCTCCAAAAACAGAATCTAATGCAGCTATAATAGCAACTGCTAAATACCCTGAAAATGTATATGGTATAATAGGAGCATTAATTCCTAATACGGCACCTACCACGCACCCAATTATAATTGCAATTACAATAATCATTTTTACTCCTCCAAACTTAATTTATTTTTATTGTTTTTAAATTTATTTCTTTATTATACTTAGATATTTTTACATTTTTTTCTTGAGTAATAGAAATACTTTTTCCTTTATTTTTTATACTATCTGAAAATCCACCTTTTGCACTCAAACCACTCATTAAATATTGTTCATTTCCAATAGCTTTAATTTCATATGGATTACTTGTTCTATTTCCATTTATTATTATGTATGAATTTACATCTACAATTTCTGTTAAATTTATAATACGTTCATTATTTATGCTTATTGCTTCTGCTCCTGCAAGTTTTAATTCATTTACTAATTTTAGTAAATCTTCTGCAACAACACTTTCATCGCCATCTTTTAAATTTATAATTATTCCTTCACCTTCTACATCTGTTGTTCCTAATGTTGTTCTTGCTTGTGAAAGTTCAGTATTAAGCAGCTCCGCAGTTTCTTCTTTATTAGTAGTTTTTTCTTTATATTCATTTATTTTTTTATTATCTTCGTCAATTTTACTTTGAGTTTCTTCGTATTTTTGCTTCCATACTTCTGCTTGCTCTTTTAACTCATCTTCTCTCATATTTTCTATAAGAGTTATATCTGTTTCTTTAACAGTACGCAATTGAACTGTCATAACAAATGCTAAAATAATGCATATTATACCAATTGTAATTGCTACTATTCCTTTCTCTTTTTTCAAAGCAATTCACCTCTTATTTTATATCTTTCATATATTTAAAATTAATTGCACCTTTATATTTTTGAATTGTAATATTATTAGATTTTTTTATATTTGATACAATTCCAGAATCATTTAATAGTTCTATATAGCCACCTGGTCTATTTAAGGCCTCGTATAAGGTTTCAGATTTTCCAATAGCTCTAATAATAAAAGGTGCTCCAACTTTTTCTCCATTAATTTGTGCAACATTTCCAGCACATGTAATAGATGTTGTATTTATTATACGTTCACCATTAATACTTATTGCTTCTGCTCCTGCATTTTTAAGCTCATTTACAACACTTAAAATATCAATATCGTGTACAACATAATAACTTATATCATTTGTAGCAGTTTCTGTTGTAACATCTTGATTATCTTGCAAAGTAATTTCTACACCTTCTCCAGTAACATCTGAAAGACCAAGAACTGCATTTGATACTTTTATTTCTTCTTCATTGCTTTTTGAAGTTTCATCATTTTGTGTAGCTTTTGTTCTTTGCTTTTCAAGTTCTTTTTCAGCCTTACTTAATTCTTCAGAAGCATTATCTGACTTTTCTTTCCACTTTAACACTTCATCTCTTAAAGAATCTTCTGAAAAAGTTGCATTTGTTTCAACTCCTGAATGTTTTATTGTTTTTATCTGAACAATAATCGCCGTTGTTAATAGTAAACATACTATTCCTAAAATAATTCCAATTTGTTTTTTATTCAACCCAATTAGCCTCCCTAAAATATACTTTATTTAACTCTTTTATAAATACTTCTCCTGTTTTACCTTTTTCTTTAGTTAAAATTTCTTTTAACATTAAAATTCTATCGTTTATATTGCTGGCATTTCCAAGATGAATTTTTTTGTTTTCCTCTTTCATAATAATAGTATAATTGTTTTTATCTTCTACATTTATACTATCTATATAACTATTTATTTCATTGTTTTTTATTGTATTAATAATTTCCATAGTTGTATTTAATTTTTCTAAATCTTCATTAGAAAGTCTATTTCCTGGTGTAAGCTTATCTTCACTTGTTGTAAAACCTTTTATTTCTGGTAAATTTTCTGGTTCATTTGTAACTTCTAATATGTAGCCTTGCTTATTTATATAAATGTAGCTTCCCATACTATATATAATAAAATCTCTTGTTCTTTCTTCTACATTTATTATAATTGTATTTGGTAATTTTCTTTTTACTTGCACATTGTTAATATATGGCTCTTCTGCTATGTATTTTTTTATTGCATTTTTTGAATATTGAAATGTATTAACATTTAACGATATTTTAGATAGACTATTTATTCTATCGTTGGTTATTCTACTATTTCCTTCAATTTCTACATTTGTAACATAAAATAATGGTGTTGTCATTATAAAAATAATAGAACCTATTATAATAGCTAGTAATATAATAAACTTTATAATTTTCTTAAAGTTTACTTTTTTTTGCTTTTTGCTTTTTGTTCCTTTATTTTTCCTATCTTCTGTTTCTTTTTGCTTTTTTACCTTTTTGTAATCTGTTTTTGCTACCTTATTCTTATTATTTTTTATAGCATTATTATTTTTTTTATTTGAAGATGGCTTGTCCTTTTTTTGGTTATGAACAACATTTACACCAATAACAATTTCATTATCAAAGTTAAATTTTTCATTTTTATTTTGCTGTTCTTTAGGGGCAGTTTTTTTACCTGCCCTTTTTTTATTTTTTATTCCATTATTATTTTCTTTTAAATGTTTATTTGTATTTGCCAAATTAGTCACCTTCTTTAATTATAATTTTTGCACCTAATTTTTTTAGTTTTCCTTCTAAATTTTCATATCCTCTTAATATATATTCAATATTTGTTATTTCTGTTTTTCCCTTTGCAGATAAACCTGCTACAACTAAGGCTGCGCCTCCTCGTAAGTCTGTACTTTTTACTTTTGCACCAGATAATTTTCTAACTCCCTTAAATACAGCTGTTTTTCCTTCTACTTTTATTTTTGCTCCCATTTTTATAAGTTCATTTGTATATTTATATCTATTTTCAAAAATATTTTCCACTACTATTGAAGACCCTTTTGATACTGTAAGTACACTTGCCATTATAGATTGCATATCTGTTGGAAAACCAGGATATGGCATTGTTTTTATATCTTCTGCCTTTAATTTTTTAGGAGCTTCTATATATATAGAATTTTTCTTACTATTTATTATACATCCCATTTTTTCTAGTTTATAAATAACTGAGCTTATGTGTTCTGGAATAACTTTATTAATTTTTATATTTCCTCCTGTAATGGCTGCTGCACATAACATTGTTCCGGCTTCTATTCTATCTGGCATTACAGTATAGCTAATATCTTTTTTTACTTTATTTATTCCTTCAATTGTAATAACACTTTCTCCAGCACCTTCTATATTTGCGCCCAGTTTTATTAAAAAATTTTGCAAATCTATTATTTCCGGTTCTCTTGCTGCATTTTTTATAATGGTTGTTCCTTCTCCATAAACAGATGCTAACATTATGTTTTCAGTTGCTCCAACACTTGGAAAATCTAATGTAATTTCACTTCCTATTATATTATCACAATTACATTTTATATAGCCAGATTTTTCTTCTATATCTATTCCAATTTTTCTAAATCCTTCTAAATGTAAATCTATTGGTCTGGCTCCTATGTCGCACCCTCCAGGGTATGAAAATACAACTTCTTTATTCCTTGAAATTAATGCACCAGCAAGAATAACAGACGATCTCATTTGATTCATTAATTCTTCTGGAATTTCTTTTTTATTTATTTTCCTAGAATCAATAACTATTTTACCACTACTTTTCTTTATTTTGCAACCTAAAACCTTAAGTATTTTTAACATTATTTGAACATCGTGTATATTTGGAACATTATATAACTTAGTAATTCCTTTATTCAATAGAGTTGCAGCAATAATTGGAAGACTTGCATTTTTAGAACCAGAAATATCTACTTCGCCGGTTAGCTTTCTTCCTCCTTCAATTACATAACTTGCCATAAAACTCACCTTTCTTTATGTATTTTGTTATATAGTATGTAAATTTTACATAAATTGTGATTTTTTATTGACACCTATATTTTTATGTGTTAACATATAGTTATGTAAACGTTGTTAGTCATTAAAGACCTCAATTTATTTTTTGAGGCAAAGGAGATTTATATGTCAAAAGAATGCGAAAACTGCAAAGGAAAAAATCAAAAGAAGAATGAGGATGGCACAGTTTGTCTTACTTGCGCATCTTGCCGACATTCAAAAGAAAGGATTATCAAAGAACTTGATAAAAACAAACGAAATAAATAGAGTTCTTTAATTCTTTTTCCAAAAACAAAGAGAAACCATAATTTGGTTTCTCTTTTCCTTTTACCATTTTACAATTAATTTATCGAATTTACAGTTTATATAATTTGTTAATTTTTTCATAAATTCGTCTGATTTTATTTCACTTTTTGCTACCATATCTAATCCTTTTTCCCAGCTTGCTGTAAGTTTTGGATTTAACATGTCTGGCATTGATTTGTTTACTATGTTGTATATTATTTCACCTTTTTGTGTTGGTGTTACTATATTTGTTTTTTTATTTATTTGAATATATTGTATTCTTTCTAGTTTTTTTATTATTTCTCCTCGTGTTGCACTTGTTCCAATTCCTGCTCCTTTTATTTGTTCTCTTAGTTCTTCTTCTTCTATTAGTTTACCTGCGTTTTCCATTGCTAAAATTAAGTTTCCTGCATTATATCTTGAAGGTGGTGAGGTTTCTGCGTCTTTTAATTCAAAGTTTTTCACATCTACAATTTGACCTTTTTTTAATGTATTTAAAATTTCTATGTTTGTTTCAGGTTCTATTGTTTTATTTATATTTTTTGTTTTCTGGTCATCTGAGATTTCTCCACTCACACTATTATTTAAATTAGTTTCTTTTTTTAGAATTTCGCGGTAGCCTTGCTTTACACATACTTTTCCTGTTGCATAAAATGTTTCGTTTTCTACGTTTACTGTAACATTTATTTTGTTAAATTCTGCTGGTGGATAAAATATTGCTATAAATCTTTCTACAATTAATTTATAAATTTGCTTTTGCAATTCTGGCAATTTATCATAATTTTCATATCCTTGTCCTGTTGGGATTATTGCATAGTGGTCTGTTATTTTTTTATCATCTACATATTTTGTTTTTGCTAAGTTGTTTATAGGATATTTTTCTTCTATCATTTTCTTTATATATCCTTGAACTTCTTCATTTTTGTATCCTTTTGTTATTCCATTTAAATTTTTAGATATTTCTTTTGGGGGAAGATAGCAAAGGAGAAAATAACAATTATACACGATATACGCAGGATGAC
>CAJKKA010000104.1 GCA_905200315.1 uncultured Clostridium sp. | reverse complement strand
TAACATTATCAAATTTTTTTTCAAAATCTAGTGCTGTTTTTTCCATAAGATTAACCCTAGTTACTTCTGAATTATTTATGCTAGGTAATAAAATAATATTTTCCTTTTTAACTCCTAATTCTTTAACGGCATCTAAGAATTCACGTTCTCTATATTCATATTTTTCCTGATTGCTCAAATTGCTATATTTCTCATCCTTAAAAACTTTTATCCCTGTACCATAAGATACTAAAACAACATATACATTGTCAGCCCCTCTTTCCTTTATGGCCTCGAGAATAGCACTACCAGCCCAAAGAGTTTCATCATCTTCATGTTGTGGATAAAAAACAACTGTATCTCCGAAATTAGATTGCTCATAACTAGTACTTTGTTGCATTACTCCAATAACTGCCACTATTAAGAATGAAATAATGAGCATAGTTATATTTTTATTCATATAATTTTCCTCCCCTAAAATATTTGATTAAATGATGATTTTTTAAATAGTTTATTAAAATATATTATACTTTATAAATCATACAAAAAAATTACATTTAGGTAACGTTTTGATTACAGTTATGTCATAATAGGATAAAAACACATTAAGAAAACTTATATTACTATATATTATTTTGGTTAGATTAGTGATATAATTACCTCAGAAAAATAAAGAATAAAGGGGATTTTTAGATGGAAATGCTAAGAAAAGATCGTATGTTAAATCAAGGAGAAACTATTGATATTTTAAACAGATCAGAATATGGGATTCTTTCAACAGTGGGAAAAGATAATGCACCTTATGGCGTTCCACTGAATTTTGCATATGTAGAGGGCGTTATTTACTTTCATTGTGCAAAAGCAAATGGATATAAAATTATAAACATAATAAATAATAGTAATGCTTGTTTTACAGTAGTAGATGATGTATGTTTACAACCAGAAATATTATCTACTAAATATAAATCAGCTATTCTATTTGGAAAAATTTCAATAGTTGAAGATATTGAGGAAAAGAAAAAAGGGTTAGAAGCACTTATAAAAAAATTGTCACCAGAATATATGGAAGTTGGAATGAAATGTATAGATAAAAATACATATAAAACATATATATTAAAAATGGAAGTCGCTGAAATGACAGGTAAAGGGAAAAAGTAATATATAAGGGAAGAACTTAAGAAAGCAGCAGAAATATTAGAGGGATAACTGATATAAATACTGCATTTAAAGATGCAAATTATTATACAAAAGATCAATTAAAATAAATATACATCAAAAACATTTTAGAAAATAACCTCATGCAAGAATATACCTTGTGTGGGGTTATTTTTTTAAACGTTACGAATGTTTATTGCAAACTCTATACTGTAGAGGGGTTTTGCCAGTAAATTTTTTAAACATTGTGCAATAATAATTTTGGTTATTAAATCCAACAGACAGTGCAATATCAAGCATATTTAAATCTGTTTCCAAGAGCAATTTTTTGCTTTTTTCAATCCTAAAATGATTTAGAAAATGACAAAAAGTATGACCAGTTGTAGTTTTGAAAGTACTACAAAAATAGCTTTTATTTAAATTTAAATGCTCACATAAATCTGTAATATTTATACTTTTATCATAGTGTTTATGTACATATTCGATAGCTTTTTTTATATGAGGATTGAAACTTTTAGTAGACATAGTTTTATTAAATTTATCAGTTGCAATGCTTAAAAGTATTTGAGCACAATAATCAAAACAATGTAAAGGGATATAAGTTATAGAGTCATTTGTTTTTCTTGAACTACAAGTAGAAATAGGACCAAGTACAAAAAAACCTCTATATTTATTTGGTTTTGAAATATTTACAATTTTATAGCAAATATCTTCTGAAACTTTTATACTATGATTTAAGTATTCCTCTCCACTATGAACTAATGTATAAATATCTTTTATAGGAAAATATGTTTCTAATTCCTCATTATATCCAATTTTATATATTTCATTTAGCTCATAAGAAATTGCTTTAACAGGTATTTTACAGCAATGATAAAAATCGTTTAATGTTGAAGTTATAAGATTCATTATGTCTCTCCTCAAAGTTGTCTATTTTTAATAATCAATGTGTTGCAAAAAAATAATATATTATCACTAATTAATGATAATTACTATCAATAAATAATATATCATTTATATATAAAAAGTCAACTAATGAAGCTATATATAAATGATATATCATTAGAAACAAAATAAAAACATAAAAAAGATATTGACTTGGAGTTAACTTAAATATATTAAAAATCAACCAAATATAGTGTAAAAAAACCAAATATATTTAAATTTAAAATATCAAATACCATATATAATAAATAATGTTAATGAAAATCAATATCAGAACTTGATAAAAGAGATAAAAAGTATTTTAATAGGAGGAAGATAATGAATAAGAAAAATATTTTTAAAATAGCAGTAGATATAGCGATGATAGCATTATTTGTTACATTTTTTAATATAGGATTATTAGGATTTAAATTCCATGTTATAGGTGGAATTATATTTGGAGCACTTATATTAGTACATATTATAGTAAATAGAAAATGGGTAGTTAATATAACAAAAAGAATATTTGATAAAAATTTAAAAACAAGAACAAGAATTTCGTATATAATCAGTTTTTGTTTATTAGTAACAGTTTGCGCTATATTAGTAAGTGGTATATGTATAATGAAAGCTGCAAATTACGATAGAGTGATGTTCTGGAAGATGCTTCACATAGGAGCTTCATATTTATCAATAGCTCTTATAGGACTTCATTTAGGACTTTACTGGAACTTTGTAAGTAATTTTTTCAAAAAAATGTTCAACATAAAAAATTCTGGAACGATGTCAATAATAATAGCAAGAATAGTAGTTGTTGCAATTTTAGTTTTAGGAACTTATAATTTACATACTCAAGGATATTTTACAAAAGTGAATAACACACTTTCATATGCAGCACAGCATATAGTTCCACAAGATATTGAGGCACCAGAAGGTGGAGGACATTACAAAAAAGAAAGTTTATCTTTCCTACAATTAATCAATGTATATGGAAGTATGATGGGAGTATTTACTATCGGAACTTATTATGTTGATTCGGCAATTAAGAAAAATAAAAAGACAGCTAAAAATAATAAAATGAAACAAGCAAGTTAATATATTAATTACTTGATAGACAAATATAATTGTGATAAAATTAGCTTTAGATTTCAGAATTAAAAATAATAATTTTATGGTTTTCTATGGTTCCGTAGTTTGTACTAGCTGGTCCGAGAGAAAACACACAAGTATATTTGTGGACACGGAAAGATAAAAGCCTGGGAGATATTTAACGATATTTCCTAGGCTTTTTGTATTAAACAGAAAAAGACTTTGATTTGGAAAAAATAAACATATCAATTTTAGTATATAAAAAATATCACAGGACATAATATTAGTGTAAAGCAAATACAGATGCAGGAGGCGAACAGTGATGAAAACACGTAGTAACCAAAGCATCCATACTACGGATGCTCCACCAGAAGGCATAAGCGAGGATGGACCAAAAGACAGGTAAGGTCGGGCGCAGTCTATCAATTGTGACCGACGGTAATTGTTTTACATTTTAGAGAATCTACTTAATTTCGTACTTAATTGTATGAACCTAAGTAGATTCTTTTGTTGTATCTAAAAATAATTAAAAAAACAGTATATATTCAAATAAAAAGTTTATCAATTAATATATAATAGGAATAAAAATATTTTTAATTTAATTAATAAATAATAAAAGGTTAAACAACGCTATTGGGAGGGATATCATGGATAATTTAATATTAGTAAAACCGACAACCGATTTAAAAGAGCAAGCATTAGATTATAGACAGGAACATTTTGAGAAGGGAGAAAAAATCATTAATGGAAGTGCACTTTTAGATAATTTAACTTATGAAGAATGGTTAGAGCACTTAGAGAAAAGCTCAAATCCAGATACAGTATCAAAAGATTGGGTTGATGCGACTACATTTTTTGTAGTCAGAACTTCTGATAATAGAATAGTCGGAATGGTAGATATACGCCATCGTCTAAATTATTTTTTATCAATTTGTGGGGGACATATTGGATATAGTGTTAGACCATCGGAACGAAAAAAAGGTTATGGAACGGAAATTTTAAAACAGGCTCTTGAATATGCAAAGACAATAAATATAAATAATGTTATGCTTGCATGTTATAAAGAAAATGAAGGCTCAAGAAAAATAATTGTGAAATGTGGGGGAAAGCTTGAAAAGGAATTTACCTATATAGATGGCAAAATTATTCAAGTTTATTGGATAGACAATTAAATAACCGAAATAACTTATATTCATGGTAAAATGTTATGAAAAGCTATAAAAATTATGGGAGGAATATATGACGGCGAAAAAATCGTATTTCAAGAAAGTTATAATCGGTTTATTCGTAGTAATACTAATATGTATAGGTGGATTTTATATCTATGCATCAGATTACTATCATGCAAAAGATTACGAAGTTTCAAATATAAAAGTAGAGCAACAAGATAATTATACAGTGTATGGAGACACTAATAGCAAAACGGGATTAATATTTTATCCTGGAGGAAAAGTAGAAGCGAAGGCATATGAACCTATATTAGCAGGTCTTGCAGAAAAAGGAATCTGTGTCGTACTTGTAGAAATGCCATTTAACTTAGCAGTGCTTGATTCTAGTGCAGCTGACGGTGTTATTAATGAGTTTACAAATATACAAAATTGGTATATTGGAGGACATTCACTAGGTGGTGCTATGGCGGCTTCATATGCAGCAAATTATCAAGATAAATTAAAAGGTGTTGTTTTATTAGCAGCATATCCAACAAAAGAATTAGATATTCCTGTTTTATCAATTTACGGAAGTGAAGATGGTGTTTTAAATAGAGAAAAATATTCTGATTCTATAAAAAATGCAAATAATCTTTCTGAAATTGTGATAGATGGAGGAAATCACGCTCAATTCGGAAACTATGGAGAACAATTGGGAGATAATTCAGCAAAAATCTATAGTGAAAAACAATGGAATGAAACAATTAAAGAAATATTAAACTTTATGAAATAAATAAATTTATTTTAAATATATAAATTAAAATCTCTTTTCTTGAGCTAAGATAAGGGATTTTTTTGTTTATATCATCTTGTATGTGATATATGTCATTGAAAAAATATGATAAAATATATAAAGTCTAAGTATGGAATTAATTAAAAAATTATTATAAATATAGGAATAATATAAAGGAGTATTTACAATGAAAATCAAGAAGAGTATATGTCCATATGACTGTCCTACTTCATGTGGATTAGTTATAGAAACAGATGGAAAAAAGATATTAAAAGTTAAAGGTGACGAAAATCATCCAGCAACACAGGGGTTAATATGCAGAAAGATGAGAAACTATGAAGAGTCTGTTCACTCTAAGGATAGAATTTTAACTCCATTAAAAAGAATTGGCAAAAAGGGAGAAGGAAAATTTGAAAAAATAACATGGGAAGAAGCAGCACAGGAAATAACAGATAAGTGGAAAAAAATTATAAAAGAAGATGGTCCGAGTGCGATTTTACCAGTTTATTATTCTGGAGTAATGAGTGTTATTCATCGTAATTGTGGAGATGCATTGTTTAACAAGATGGGTGCATGTTCTTTGGTAAAAACTCTATGTTCATCGGCAAAAGGTGCAGGATATAATTCTGTAATGGGTTCTACCGGAGCATTAGATCCGAGAGAACTAGAAAATAGCGATTATTATATTGTTTGGGGAAGCAATATGAAGGCTACAAGGATTCAAGCACTACCAACTCTTATAAAAGCAAGAAAAGAAGGGAAGAAAGTAGTTCT
>CAJKKA010000103.1 GCA_905200315.1 uncultured Clostridium sp. | reverse complement strand
TTGCATATAATACAATACCTCTTTTAGTTAGAAGAAAGGTTGAACAAATAATACAAGAAACTTTAAATAAATATAATTGTGTAGAAGTACTATTACCAACATTACAACCGGATACAATTTGGAAAAATTCTGGTAGATATGATGCATATGTAAACGATGGAACAATGCTTATAACAGAGTCAAATAAAGGAACATTTTGCTTAGCTCCAACAGGAGAAGAAGCAATGCTTGAATTTGCAAGAGAAAAATTAAAATCTTATAAAAATTTACCAACAACATATTATCAAATTGGTGAAAAATATAGAAATGAAATACGTACAAGGGGATATTTATTAAGAGGAAAAAGTTTTCCAATGCTAGATGCATACAGTTTTGATGAAAATGTAGAAAAAATGGAAAAATCTTATGAAAATGTAAGAACTGCATTTTTAGAAATATTCAAAAAAATAGGGCTTCCTGTAATTCCAATAGTTGCAGATAATGGAGCAATGGGAGGAAAAAAATCAGAAGAATTTATGCTTATTTCATCTCAAGGTGAAGATAAAATTTTATACGATGAAAAAACAGGAATAGGTTTAAACACAGAAATATTAGAAAGAGAAGATTATAAAGAATATTTAAAAAATGAATATGGAATTGAAGATATTTCAAGTTTAAAAGAAATAAGAACAATGGAACTAGGACATATATTCCAATTAGGAACAAGATACTCTGAAATGATGAATGGAAAATTTACAAATAGAGAAGGAAAAGAAAGCTTATATTATATGGGATGTTATGGAATAGGTGTTAGTAGAACTGTTGCAGCACTATATGAATATTGTTTAATAAACGATGCAAAATGGGGACCATGTGGATTTGTGTTACCAGAAAATATAGCACCATTTAAAGTACAAATAATTCCTAAACTAGAAAACGTAGAAAAGAAAGAAATGGCTGAAAAATTATATACAAAATTAAACGAAATTGGAATTGGAGCAATTTTAGATGACAGAGAAGGTCTTACTATAGGAGCAAAAATAAAAGATTGCAAAGTATTAGGAACTCCATATATGGTAGTTTTAGGAGATAAAACAGAAGGAGATAATGTTGAACTAGAAAATGTAAAAACAGGAGAAAAAGAAACATTATCTATAGAAGAATTAATAAATAAAATGAAATAAAAATTATGGAGGAAAAGAGAAAAATATGAGTAATAAACCAATAGTAACAATAGAAATGGAAGATGGAGGAATTATAAAATTAGAACTATATCCAAGTAAGGCTCCAGAAACAGTAAATAATTTTGTAAATCTTATTCAAAAGGGATTTTATAATGGATTAACCTTTCATAGAACTATTCCGGGCTTTATGGCACAAGGAGGAGATCCAGAGGGAAATGGAACAGGTGGCCCAGGATATGGAATAAAAGGAGAATTCTCAGAAAATGGTGTAGAAAACAATATTTCACATGTTAGAGGAATTGTTTCTATGGCAAGAAGTATGGATCCTAACAGTGCTGGTTCACAGTTTTTTATAGTAACAGACGATTCAGTATTCTTAGACGGAAAATATGCTGCATTTGGAAGTGTAATAGAAGGAATGGATGAAGTAGATAAAATTGTAAAAACAAGAGTAATAACAAGAAGTCCATTTGGTGGAGGAAAAGATAGACCAGTTAATCCACCTGTAATGAAAAAAGTTACAGTAGAAACTTTTGGAGAAAATTATCCAGAACCAAGAAAAATGTAGAATTTTGCAAAAAAAAGTAAAATGGTGTATAATAAAGGTAACTAATGCTTCAAGGAGGTTTTTAAAAATGAAAATAAAGAACGCTCGGAAATTAGCTCAAAAGACACACAAAACACCAAAATTCGAACCAAACAAATGGAAAAATGCAATGGGTGCAGGTTGCTATCCATATGCATTGAATCTATTAAAAAATGAGTTCTTTGTAGTAGGAGAACTTATTGGAAAACGGTGTACAGAAAAAACATCTAATGAAGTTTTAGTGGAAACACTAAAAGAAGAATTAGATGTTTTAGGATACAATACAGAAGAAATTGATGTAGAAGCTTCTATTAATGAAGATGAAATGAAAATTTATCTTCAAAGAGAAGAACAAACGGGATATTATCATTTCTTAAGAGAAGATGCAGATGGCTTTTGGTCACATAAATATCCTAATGAATTACCAACAAGAGAAGATTCAGCAGGATATTTAATTAAAGACCCAGAAGCTATGGTAGAAGTATCATTTATAGGGTGGTGTTTCAAGTTGTCAAAAAACGAGAAGGCGTGCTAAATAGCACGCTTTTTCAAAAAAAGAATGCACATTTATATTATACTAAATTTTAACATAAAAATAAATGAAGAAAGGAGTATGTGATATATCCAAATATATCATATAATTAAAAAATGAAGAAAAAAATACTAATTTTTAATGTAATAATATTAATTCTTATTATATTAAATATATGTAGTAATAAAGTTTTTGCAACAGAAAATAAAGATTATATGTACTTATCAGACATACCATATATCACAGAAAAGTCATTTGCAGCAAGTAATCACACAATACACAAGGACCAAAATGATAGTAATGAAACAATAACATTAAAAGTGAACAATCAAAATACATCATTTATAAAAGGAATATGTGCATGGGCAACTGCAGAAATTGTATATGATTTAAAAGACTACAATTACGATTACTTTACATCATATTTAGGAATCGATATAAGTGAACAAAGCAATTACTTCAACACTGGAGCCAAATTTTATATTTATACATCAACAGATGGAGATAACTGGGAACAGCAATACCAATCAGAAACTATTTATGGATGGAGTGAGGCACAATTTATAAAAATAGATATTAAAGATAAAAAATATTTAAAATTAGTTGCAGACGATAATAGTGATTCATGGTGGGCAAATTGGTATGATGAAACTGTTTTTGCAAATGCTAAATTAATAAAAGAAAATTATCAAGAAGATACAAGCAAAATAGATTTTATAAAAACAATAGATGAATATGACGAGGCTATTAAAAATCATTTTGATGATCAAATAACAGGAGATTATGAACTAACTTTATTACAAAGAGAATTTGTAAATAATGTTGGTTATGACATGTTACAAGCACTTGCAAAGTATAAAGAAGAATATAAGGAAACAATTTATTGGCTGATGAATGACAAAGAAACATTAAAACTTTACCTTATAGGAGGAAAACCAGAAGGAAGTTATGCTAATTCTATAAAAGTATTAAGTGACTTATATACTAAATATAAAACAGATTTATTAAACACAAGCAAAACTAAATATGGCACAACATTAGGAGAATTGTACCGTACAATGATGCTTTCTTTATCATTAACAGAGTCAGGAAATGTATATTTATGGATAGATGGCCAAAAACATTCAGATGCTATAACTCGTTATGAAATTTATAAAAAGTTACATTTGCATGAAGGACAAGATGAAGAATTAATAGATAATAAAGTATTTGAAACACTTACTGTTGAAGAAATGCGTTGGGTAATGAATACAGTAATAGATGACGAAGAAATAGTATGGCTAAATGATTTTGCGAGAAATGATAAAAAAGGTGCTACAGGTCCATACAGTTATATAAAATACACATTTGGCTATGATTATTCTTTAGATAAATATTATAGTGCAGAAAATTACGATAAATGGAATGAAAAATATCATTTATCAAAATATAATATAACTTATCAAAAAGGACAACCAAAATTATGGATTGTTTTTGAAGAAGGGTCTGTTTGTGGAGGTCTTTCAAAAACAGGTAGCTGTATATGGGGAGCATATAAAGGATTACCAAATACATGTGTAAGTCAGCCAGGTCATTGTGCATACATATATTATACTCAAGATGCTAATGGAAATGGAATATGGAATTTAGGAAATGATGTTTCTGGATGGGGACAATCAGGAAGAACAGAACATTTAAATGTAAGAACAATGAACGACTGGGGAAATGGTAGTTATACAAGCGGATGGAATGCAAATTATATATTATTAGCTCAAGCTGCTCAAAATGAATATGATAAATATGAAAATTCTGAAAAAATTCTTATGCTTGCAGATGTTTATAAAAATGATAGTCAAAAATTAGAAAATATATATCGTAAAGCAATTGAAGCGGAAAAAATTAATTTTGATGCATGGCTAGGTTTAGTAAATTTATATACAAATGATAAAACAAAAACAGAAGAAGACTATTATAAACTAGCTAAGGAAATTGCAGAAACATATACATATTATCCATATCCAATGAATGATTTATTAAAATTAATAAAACCACATTTAACATCCGTAGAATATGATACATTGTATACATTGTTACAAACAAAAACATTAACAACAGCTACAAAAGCAACAAACAATGAATCAATACAAGCAACAGCAGTTAAACAAGTTGCAAATGCATTACTTGGAAATATTGATACAACAATTGCAAGTTTTTCATTTGATGGAGAAAATGCAAGAAAAATAATTTTATCTAGTCGTTACGATAATAATGATGTAGCATGGGAATATAGTTTAGATGGTGGAAATACTTGGAAATTGACAGAGGAACACCAAGTAAAATTAACAGACGAAGAAATAGCAAGCATTACATCAGAAAAAGATATTAAAGTGCACATAATGGGAGTAGACTATTCAGATGAAAATATTTTCACAATAGATATTAAAGATTCATTAGGATTACCGTCAACGATTTATGCTAATGATTTAGAAAATAAGTTAATTGGAGCAACTAGCTCTATACAATGGAAATATAAAAAAGAAGACAACTGGACAACATATGGTGTACAAGAACCAGATTTAACTGGAAATAAGACAATAATTGTTAGAGCTGGTGCAACTGGGGTATATGTAGCTGATAATACAAGTAAAACATATAATTTTACAGAAGATAACCAACAAAAAAATGAAAAATATATTCCAATAGAACGTTTAAGTATACAAAGTGTTTCATCTGAACAGGCATCTAGTAACAACTATGCTAAAAATGCTATTGATGGAAATATTAATACTATTTGGCATACAGCTCATGATGGATCAGATACAGAAAGAGAAATTATTATAAAATTGGATGAAGCTGTATATTTATCAGCATTGCAATATGTACCAAGACAAACTGGAACTAATGGTAGAACAAAAAATGCAAAATTATATATAAGCACAGATGGAAAAAAATGGACTGAGGTAGCTAGTGCAAATAATTGGGAAAATAATTCTTCTTCTAAGATGATTGAACTTAAAGAATCAGTTAATGCCCAATATGTAAAGTTTGTAACAACCGAAAATTGGGGTGATGGAAGAAGTTTTGCTTCTGCTGCTATGATTAATCTTTTTGAGGATGTGACAAAAAAGGAAATACCAACAGCCGAGATAGAATATGATATTACAGAAAAGACTACTAAACCTGTTACAGCTAGATTAGTTAATAAAAGTACTGATATAACTATAACAAATAATGGAGGACGTGATAGCTACACATTTACGGAAAATGGAAAATTTATTTTTGAATTTGTTGATAAATATGGAAATAAAGGAACTGCAACTGCTGTGGTAGATTGGATTACATTAAAAGAAGACGATAATCAAAAGCCAGGAGGAGACAATAAAGATCCAGGTAAAGACGATAATCAAAAACCAGGAGGAGACAATAAAGATCCAGGTAAAGACGATAATCAAAAACCAGGAGGAGACAATAAAGATCCAGGTAAAGACGATAATCAAAAACCGGGAGGAGACAATAAAGAACCAGGTAAAGACGATAATCAAAAACCGGGAGGAGACAATAAAGATCCAGGTAAAGACGATAATCAAAAACCGGGAGGAGACA
>CAJKKA010000102.1 GCA_905200315.1 uncultured Clostridium sp. | reverse complement strand
CAAATTTGAGTTAAAACCTTTAGATGAAAATAACGAATATATAAGAGGTTTAAATCCTCATGTAACAGGCATCTTAGAAGTAGATGGATTAGAAGTAAAACTATCAAAAGAATATAAAGAAAAATGGACCTCTAGAAGAGGAGAAAGCGAAAAAGTATTTGATGGGAATACAACAAAATATGAAATTGATGATATTCCAGTTAAAAAATCAGATTATAACAAGCAAATAAATGAAATAGCAGACGAAGAAACATTTAAATTATTAACTAACCCTTTTCATTTTCCTTCTCTTAGTTGGAAAGAACAAAGAAAAGTCATCTTAGAAGTTGCTGGAGGGAATATATCAGTATATGATGTTGTAAAAACTGATAAAGATTTAAATTTAGTAAAACAAGATCTAGAAAAAGAAGATGTATCAAAGCTAATAGACAGTAAAAAAGGTAGCATTAAAAAACTAAGAGAAAATAAAAAGTCAATTCCTTACAAAATCGAGGAATTAATGGAAACAGTAGTTGATTTAGATGTAAAAGAAGTTGAAAAAGAAATAGCATTTAAAGAAAGTAAGTTAAAAGATATAGACAATAAAATAAGCGATATAGCTAATAGTAGTAAAGAATTATTAGCTAAAAGAAATGAAGTAATGAAAAAAATAAGTGAAAATGAAAACTTAATCGAAGAAGAAAGACAAGCTGACAGAAAAGGTTATGACAATAAAGTAAGAATATTAGAAGAAGAAAGAAGAAAAGAAGAAAAAGATTTATATTCACAACAACAAAAGAAAAATGAATGTGAATATAAAATAGATGGACTAACTAGAAAGTTTGAAATGTTAAAAAATGAAGCTGCTAAATTAAGAGAAGAATTTAGTGGAATTCAAGCTGAGAAAGTTGATTTTAGTAGTATAAAAACAGAGTGCCCTACTTGTAAACGACCTTTTGATGAATCAGACATAGAAGAAAAACAAGCAGAATTAGAGAAAAACTTCAATCTTGATAAAGCTAGAAGAAAAGAAGAAGTAATAGAAAAAGGCAAAATAAAAGTTAAAGAACAAGAAGATATACAAGAAGATATCGAAAATTATACTTTAAAGCTTTCTGAGATAGAAAATAATATAAACATCAAGAAAGAAAAAATAAATCAGCTAGAAAGCCAAATAGGAGGTATTTCTTATACGCCTAGTGATGCAACGAAAGAAAAAATATTAAAACTTAAAAGAGAAAACAACAAGCTTTTAGAAAGTTTACAAGAAGATGATACATATCCAGATAAATCAGGACTTTTAATTGAAAAAGGAGAAATTAATACACAACTAAAAGGGTTATATAGTCAATTAGGAGCAGTTAAAAATAACAAGAAAGTAAATCAAAGAATAGAAGATCTAAAAGCAGAGGAAAAACAAATCGGAGTAGAAATAGCAAGACAAGAAGGTCTTATAATGCTATATGAAAAGTTTATTACTAAGAGAGTAGAACTTTTAGAAAAAAATATAAATAAGCATTTTAAGAACGTAAGCTTTAAATTATTCTCTACTCAAGTTAACGGAGCTATTGCAGAAACCTGTGAGGCAACTATAAATGGAGTACCATTTTCTAATGCAAATACTGCAGGTCAAATAAATGCTGGTATAGATATAATAAACACTTTATCCGAGTATTTCGAATTAGTCGCACCTATATTCATTGATAATAGTGAATGTGTAAATAAAATAGCAGATACTAAAGGTCAATTGATTAAGTTGGTAGTCACAGAGGATAAAGAAATAAAAATAAATGAATAGGTGTAAAAATGAAATGGAGCATAGAAGAAGAAAAGTTTTTAGAAGAAAATTATAAATTAATATCAGATGAAGAAATAGCAAAATATTTAGGGCGAACATTATCTTCAGTTAGAGGAAAGGTTAATTTTGAAAAAGCTAAGAGACATAAACAAGATAGATTGACTAAGAAAAATAACTATCTGACAGAAGAACAAAGGAAAGAAAAAGTTAAACGCATATTGTTACTAGCAACAGGAGTTTTATTAGATTAGGAGAGTGACGAGTATTGAAAAATCAAATAATTAAACAATCTCAAAATATTGCAGAAAAACCTAAAACTGTTACAGACGAAGTTTTAGAAAGGGTAAGAGAGTTACAAGCAAGTAAAGAATTAGTAATACCAGAGAATTATGCAGCACAAAACGCTTTAAAATCAGCTTATCTAATCTTACAAGAAACAAAAGATAAAAATAAAAGATGTGTATTAGAAACTTGTACAAAAGTAAGTATAGCAAATTCTCTTTTAGATATGATTATTCAAGGATTAAGTCCTTCGAAAAAGCAATGTTACTTTATTCCACATGGAAATAAACTCCAACTAACTAAAAGCTATATGGGAACTATAGCTGCAGCGAAAAGAAGTAAATATATAAAAGATGTGAAAGCTTATTGTATCTATGAAGGTGATGAAGTTGAGTTTGAGTATAAAAATGGAAATATAAATGTAATAGATTATAAACCTGATTTAAAAAATATAGATAACTCAAAGATAATAGGAGCATTTGCTGTTGTTATAGGAGAAGAAGGGGTTTTACATACGGAATATATGAGTATGGCACAAATAAAAACATCATGGGCGCAAGGACCAACAAAAGGTAAAAGTCCTTCACATATAAATTTCCCAGATCAAATGGCTAAAAGAACTGTTATAAATAGAGCTTGTAAATTATATATAAATACATCAGATGATAGTGAGTTATTTGCAAGTGCATTTAATAGAAGCCCTTATTCAGATGATGAAGATGTTGTGACATTCCAAAATGAAGCTTTTGAAAGTGAAATAACAGAAAAAGCTAATAAAAAAACAATAGATATAGATGAAGTAGAGCAAATGGAAGCAGAAATAATTGATGAAGATACGAAAATAGATGCTGAAGTTGTTGAAGAAACTCAAGAGGAAGAAGATTGTCCGTTTTAAAAGTTTTAGCAAGTGGAAGCAGGGGTAATTGCTATTTACTTATTACTCCTGATGAAACTCTAATAATTGAAGCAGGTATCAAATATAAAGAAATTTTAAAAGGTCTTAATTACAAAATTGACAAAGTTGTTGGATGTTTAGTTACTCATGAACATAAAGATCACTCTAAATCAATTAAAGACTTAATAGAAAATGGAATAGATGTATATTCAGCTAAGGGGACTTTTGAAAAGTTAAACATAAAAAACTATAGGACTAAAATAGTAAAAGCTAACAAAAGGCAACAAATAGGAAATTTTACTATTTTACCGTTTGATGTTATTCATGATGCAGAAGAACCTTTAGGATTTCTTATAAAACATCAGGACATAGGAACTTTGTTATTTATAACTGATACTTGCTACTGTGAATACAACTTCAAGAATGTAAATAGTATCTTGGTTGAATGTAACTATATCAAAGAAAATTTAGAAGAATATTGCATAGAAACAAGTTTAAGCGTTCGTATAAAAGAATCACATTTTGAACTTGAAAATGTAATTGACTTTCTAAAAGCTAGTGATTTAAGTAAGACAAGAAATTTGATGTTATTACATTTAAGTGACAAACACGGAGATAGTCAAATAATGAAAGAAAAGGTAGAAGAAGCTACTAGAATACCTGTTTTAATAGCAGAAAAAAGCACAGAAATTATATTTTAGGGGGTAAAAGATGATAAAAGCAATCGTAAATAATGGAAAAGTAGAGGTAAACATAAAAGGTGAAGACAGAGCAGAAATGTTGACTGAACTAGCATATTTAAACTATGGAGCTCTAAAAGGAATGGCAGATGAATGTGATATAAGTGAAACAAAATTATTAAAAATCTTAACTACATCAATAGAAAAAATAATACAACTAAGAAGTAAAGATATAAAAATCAAATCACATACTGAAACAGAAGAAACAAACATAGAAGAAGCTTTAAAAGGTGCAATAGAAAAGCTTGCAGAGTTATTAAAAGACAAGGAGTAACTATGAAAGAAAGAGTAGGAAATATAAGAAAGATAGATAAATTAGGAAGAGTATCTATACCTGCAGAATTAAGAAGATTGTTACACATAAATAGAGAAACTCTTCTGACAGTAGAGTATGATTCAATTTTAAAAGAAATAAGAATTATACCTTTAAAAGAAGAAAATTAACTAATAAATATCCTAGGAGGCGTAAAACCTCCTGGGGCTATGAAAAGGTGATGAATATGGGAGGCAAAATAGCAACTGATTTAGAAATAAGAAAGTTAAAAAGATTGTATAAAAAAGGTTATAGTGCATTAGAAATAGCTTACAACATAAACAGACCTGTTTCCTTTGTAAAAAAATATATAAAGAAAATAGAAAATAAAAAATAGTAAAATCTTGAAGGGGGTTAATATAATGGGAAGACCTTTTGGAAAAGTTGACAAACAAGATTTAGTAGGAAAGAAAATAGGAAAGCTTACAGTTGTAGAGTATGCTGGAAAAAGAAATAGAGGAAAAATAAAATACGATTATTACTTATGTAAATGTGAGTGTGGAAATGAAAAATTAGTAGTTAGATCTAGTTTACTAAAAAAGAAAGTAAAAAGTTGTGGATGCTTAAGAACAAGTAAAAATATTAAAAATGCATTTGTACCAAAAGTACAAAAATTAGAAAAAACTAATGGAAATACAATTAAAGTTTATAAACTTAATCCAAATGAGCTAGATGCATATTTAAAAGAGTTAAAGACGAAAGAAGTTCAATATGCTGGAGTTAGAGGATGGTGATAAAGTGAAAGTTTTTCAATACGTAGCTCTTATGAGTAAAGGCAGAATAGAGAGTGATAAAGACCAGGTATTTAAATATTTAGTTGAAAACTTAAAAAGCTCTTGTGATGTTATAACTGATTTAATACAAATAGACTTATGTAAAAGTGATTTTTATATAAAAAATTGTACAAAATTTAAAAGTTGCAAAGATTGTTTAAATTACTTTTTAGACTGGGAGGTTGATTATGAAGAAGTGCAAAGAATGCAATAGAGAATATGAAGATCCTCAAACTGTTGGAGACTTCTTTGGAATATGCGATGAGTGTTATAAAGAAGAGTACAAAAAAATAGAATACAACAAATATATAATGCCTCTTCTAGCTGAAAATCATCTTTCTACTATAGAACAAATGATGAAAGTAACAGAAGAACAAGCTGAATTTATTGGAGCAGTAGCAAAATTCGAAGCAGAAAGTGGAACAAATGAAGAAAAAGAACATATAATCGAAGAATTCTTTGATATGATTCAAGCATCTTTAGGACTTTTAGACAAAATGAGGTTAATTAATCTCTTAGAAGAAGGTCGAATAAAACATATAGCAAAGTTAATCGAAAGAGGTTGGGAGTTCAAGAAAATGCTATAAACATTCAATAAAATTATTTTATCTACAATATAAAAATAATGAGGTGGAATGTTTGAATAAAGATGTTATGGAAGAAACAGAAATGATTTTAAAAAACATGAAATTTATAACTATCTATATACAGCAAAAGGAAGAACATATAAAAAAGATAAAGGACGGAGATAGGGGGGCGATAAAGGCAGTTTGTAATGATATGGTTAAATCTTCTCCAACTCATGCAATTAATAGACCTATAGAAAATGAAGTTATAAGAATAGATGATTTAATTGCAAAAGTTGAGGGAGATATATTTGAACATAAAAAAAACAGAAAGGTGATATCAGAAGTGTTTAAAAGCATGAGTGAAAAACAAAGAAAGATATTTAAATATATTTACTTTGAAGAAAAAACTCTTAAAGATATTGCCGAGGAGTTTGATTGTACAATAGCAAATGTACATTACATTAAAAAGAAAATAATCGAAAAAATGGCGGTGGCTTTATTTGGCCAAGATGCATTGAAAGG
>CAJKKA010000101.1 GCA_905200315.1 uncultured Clostridium sp. | reverse complement strand
ACTTTTGAAACTGGAGTTCCGACAAGTCTATTAAGTAAGTATATGCTTGCATCTAGCTTAACTTTATCACTCTTAGAGTTTCTAGATAAATCATAAATGCTTTTTAAAATTCCATTTGCAAATCTTGCAATCCTTCTATCTACATCATCTTTAACCATTGCATATTGTCTATCCATTTCATCTCTAAATTGAGGTAGCTTTTTCCATCTTAAGACTGTTCTTTCAGATACTTTAATAGTTTCTGCTACTTCTTTATTAGTTGCTCCATATACTAACATTTCAATAGCTTTTATTTGTTCTTCTGTTAAACAAGTTCTTTCTTTACCTGCCATAATCAATTACCCTCCTTCCTTTTTATTTCTTCTCTTAAGTGATAATATAAAATTTTATGGACCATTGAAGGTGATTCTTTTCTATCACATGCAATAATATGAAGATTATCGAATTTGGCCATTAATGAAATTACCATAGCCGCGCTAGCGTTAGGATGAACATGGCTTATATATTCACCTTTTAAAAGTTTGATATAATAATCCTTGTCTTGTATAAGCAAGAATAATTTAACTCCTGCTTCTTTTGCTCTTTTTAGTTCCCTTATAAAACGGTTATCTTTATTTTCGTCTTTTACTGGATCCATTAAGTTTCCTAGCAATTCATCTAATCCTGCTTTTCTTTCTATTAAAATATTAGGTATATATTCTCCTTGATATCTAATAGCATAATCCCCAGTATTTAATTTTTCTCTAGTGGCCTGTATTCCATTTTTTATAAGAGTATCTTGGATTAATGTATCTTGTTCCCTTGTATCGCATATAATTTCGTAATCTTCATTTTTTATTTTCATATTATCCCCTTCTATAAGCTAAACATATTGAATTTGCAACATTTATAGAGGTTTATGCCGTAGGCAATTAAGAGAAATTCTGTTCTGTATATAATATATAAGAGTTAGGCACCTTTAAAAGTCTTATAATTATTAGAAAATCAATATTTTGAAGGCTTTTTATACTATCGGTTCGAGCTGGGTTTTTGGATTAATTTTGTCGGTTCGAGCTGGGTTTTTAAATATGTATCATACCTCATCCATTTAAGTTTTTCATTTGTTATTGGATTTCTACCAGAACTTTTATTAGGATTGTCTATTGCTTTTATAAGTGCTGATTTATGTATTCCATATTTTGTTTCAACCTCTTTGCACCCTATAAAAATTTCTCCTGTTGTTGTACATATTATTTTTGTTTTTTTTCTTCCTACTTTAGATTTAGCAAACTTAGTTCTTAAATAGCTTTCTAGAGTTCCGCTTTTTATGTGGTTATCATATATATGTAATTTTTCCCACATTAATTTTTCGCCTGTTACAGGGTCTTTTCCAAAGCATTTGCATCCATCTTCTCCATTTAGTGCTTTATATATTCCTGAAGGTTTATCATCTTTTTTTAAATATAATAAGCATTCTTTTATAGAATTAAATACTTTTTTATTATTAATACAAATAATTTTTTTATCGTCATTTATTTCTATTAATTTTGTATCCTCTAACTTTATCCAACCTTTTCTTGTTAAGTTAATTTTGTTTTTTATGCAAGAATTTTGAATATTGGTCATGCAATTTCCTGTATCTTTTATAGCTTCACTTATAGAATAATATATTTTACCTGTTTCTAAGTTCATAACTTTAATACCTAAAGTTTCTTTTATTTTACTTATTGTTATTTCAGAAGGTAAATTTCCGCCAAGAGCGATATTATAACCTTTGCATGATTTATTTGAATCTAGCAATTCTATATAACATTGTTCTAATAACTCAGCTTCTGCCTTCGTCAATCCTGTAAATAATATTTCATGTACAAACTTGTTCCAACCATATTTTTTTATAGCTCTATAAAAAATTTGTCCTTTATAGCCTTCTCCATTTCTCCAACGATCAATAGGATTTTGCTTTGTTATTCCTATATATACTTTTTTATTTATGATCTTTGTATGTTTATAAACTGTATATTTTCTTTCTAACATATCTATAACCTCGACTTTATAAATATTTACTCGATATAAAAAAATAAGGGCTGTAAGTTCGAGTTCTTACTTATACGGTAGCTAATCGTATAATTGCCCTTATTTGCTAACTTATTTAAAAAAACAATAATTTATTATTTCTCTTATTTCTTCTGTATTGTTTCCTCCCCAAATTACGAGAGGATTTATTATATAATAATCTTTTGTTTTTTCTCCTGCATATACTTTTGAGTATGCAAATAAATAATATTTATGCCCATCTACCTTTATATGAAATTTTCTTAAACTGTCTCTAAAAAGATACATTGAATTTTGTTTTGTACTTAACCCTAATAATTCACAAATATCTTTTAAACTTAATTTATCCAGCCTTCCAATATCAACTTCCAAAGGATTTTTACATAATATATTTAATTTCCAATTTGCATAAGGTATTAATTGAAATACATAGGATAAAGTTTTATGCTGCCTAATTGTAGTATGTTCATACAAATATCTAGTTGTATTAATCATTATTCTTACATACTCTTTATTTTTATAAAAATTTTCACCTTTACTAAAATGCTTAGGATTTAGATAAAACTTTTCTTCTACTTCAAAAATAAGATTGTGTTTTTTCATATCACTTAAAAAAGCTAAAAAAGCATCTCTTTTTAATCCTAGTTTTTGTTGAATCTCTTTCTTTGTCATATGCTCTACTTTATTGTTTTTTTTATGTAATATAAGCAAATTTTCTTTTCTGTCATTATAATCAATATATGTAGCTAAATAAATTATTCTTGCTATATTAGCTCTGTCAATATCCAAATCGTAGAAAAGTAACTTTTTATTTACATAAAACATATGAACAAAGCCTCCTTGCTTGTTGCAATACTTCTTTAAATCATTTTTTCTATTAATTAATCTTTTCTGTTTCGGAGTTAATTTTTTAGATTGTTTCTGAATAACTAACTCTTCATCATTTTCTATTTTAAAATTATCTAGGAGATCTTCTGTTTCTGAGTTTACTATTAAAACATCTTTCATTTCACATATCTCCTTTTTCAAAATAAAAAGACAGTCCTGAAAAGACTGCCTTTACTTTGATACAATTAATGCATCTTAATATAATTATAACATACTTTTTTTAAGTTTTAAATAAAATTCAAATACAACGTTTTATTTTTATAAAGTTTGTATGTTAACGATTATTTAGTATATATGTTTCTCTATAAGCATGATTTATTCAACTTTAAAATTAACCAATTTAATTTCTGACTCTTCTAATATTTCACTTGATAATTCATCAGGATAATCCCCTAAATAAACTATTTTTTCTATTCCTGCATTTATACACATCTTTGCACATAACACACAAGGTTTTGTAGTTACATACAATGTTGAATGATTTATGTTAACTCCATTATATGCTGCTTGAATTATAGCATTTTGTTCAGCATGTAAAGCTCTACAAAGTTCATGTCTTTGTCCTGAAGGAACTTTTAGTTGTTCTCTTTTGCATCCTATTTCTTCACAATGTTTTAATTTTTTAGGTGCTCCATTATAACCAGTCGCTAGAATTTGTTTATCTTTTACAATAACTGCTCCTACTTGTCTTCTAATACATGTTGAACGTTTCTTTACTATTTCAGCAATTTCCATAAAATACTCATCCCATGTCGGTCTCATAATTATTTTACTCCTTTATATCTTATACATTCTTTATTACCTTCTGGACAATATCCTAATTTTGTACATTGAGGTACTAGATAAGGTTTATATCTAGGTTCTACCTCTACTACTTGATTTACCATTCTTTGTACTATATTTCTAATAGGTAACTCTGCCCTTGTGCATAATCTTACGTTTGCTAGATGTATAAGACATTCTAAGTTTACTGCTATATTACAACTAGTTGCTATTCCTATAGGTAAAACTGTTCTTGCTATTTCATTTGCTTTTTCACCCTTTATTCCTCCATCCTCAAGATAAGTTTGAATATAGTTATAAGTTGCATTTGCTATATTTTCCATATCTTTTATTGCTTTTATTGTATGAGAATTTTGCACTATTTCAGTTGATGCATATAAACTTACCTTTCCGTCTTTATTGCAATATCTAAGGCTTTGCACATTTGTAACAAATCCTTGTGTATGTCTTACAAGTTGGTCTGCAGTCGAACGTGGTATATTTTTTAATTCAAATACCATATATAAGTGTCTACTTCCACTTAGATGTCCACTTTCTAAGCAATGTTCTCCTACTTTTTCTGCTTTTTCTTTTGGAGTATCATAACACACTTTACTAAATTCTCCATGTCTTTTTACAAAGTTTTTTACTTCTTCTCCATTGACTAATTTTATATCAAAATCTTTTAGTGTGAACATATTATTTTTCCTCCCATTCTTCTAATTCTTTTCTCAAATGATTTAATTTTGCCCATGCATAGTTAAATTTTTCTGTTCTTTCAAATACATAATTTCCTTGATAATCTCTTGTGAATTTAATTTTTAACCATGATAAAGCTAATGCTAAATATGTACTTTTTACAATTTTCTTTTCCTTTGTATCTACAGGTTTAGTTTGTTTTATAGGTCCTTGGCCATTAAGTTGTCTACATTTCTTTTCATCAGGATCTAAAAACATACATAAGTCATTAATTTTAGAACATTTTATTTCCTTCCCCATTTTTGTTGCATGTTTGCATTTCATAAATTTTAACTTCCTCCCTCATTTTGCCTTTGGTTAAACAGCCACAATCTTTGCATTGACTGACTACTCCATAATCTATTTCTAAGAAGAACACCATACCCCCACAAAGAGGGCAGGCATTCTCTTTTCCTCCTAAGATTTTCTTCATATTTTCACCTTACATATATAACTTACTTACTATCCATGCTCCAATAACAATTATGATTATTGCATCTGCTATTGCTCTATTCATGTTCTTCTATCTCCCAATCTTCTGGACTATTATGGTATAACGGACATATATCAAGACTAGGCAGTAATTCCAATACTATGCATTGTCCATCTTCGCATTCATCATATCTACTACATTCTTTTTTTATTGTTAGTAATGCTTTTTTTATTAACTCTTTTCTATCTTCCATTATTCTTCCTCCAATAAGTTTTTATTCTCGTATATATTTCCTATTACAGTATTAATATCTGTTTCACTCCATAATGGTTCTATCTTTTTGTTTTCTTCATCTAAAACACACCAACAACCTTCAACCATAATCACAACTCCTATTAACTTTGTATCTTCTAACCATTGCTCCATAAATTCTTTTTTGACTATATCCCCTTCATAAATTTCTTTACCTTCATAGTCCTTTATCTCTGTGTATTGTCCAGCACTTTCCTTATCTACAATAAATACTTCTCTAATACCAGCTGTTACGTATGCATTAGATGAACCATCTATAAAAATTGATTGATGTAATCCATAACCATAAACCCATTTTTTCTCGAATTCGTTATACCCTCTGAATTTAATTTCCCTATTCATAGTTTTCCTCCAACAACTCTTTATTTTCATACACATTTCCTATAATTTTATTTTCTGCAGTAGAGAATATAGAAATAAGTCTAACGTTATATCCTTCTTTTGATTGTATATACCAACTTGCTTTGCGATATATAACCGCTCCAATTATATGATTTAATCCTCTAGTTGTTTCTACTATGTCACCTTCACATATTTCTATATCATTAATATCTTTGTATCCTGTATATTCTCCGATGCTTTCTCCGTCTACTTCAAAGAATCCTCGGTAATTATGTACTAAATATTTTTCTAGATCATCGTTATATTCTGCTCCGAATCCTTTTATCCATTGTCCTTCATCTAAAGAATAGCCTCTTACTTTCATTTCTCTCATTGTTTTCCCCTTTAATAATACTCGGTTTCTAATTCAAATCTATACTTTTGTTTTGCATTTGGATATTTTTCTT
>CAJKKA010000100.1 GCA_905200315.1 uncultured Clostridium sp. | reverse complement strand
AAATAGAAGAAAAACTTTTCGACTTTGTTAACTTATGTATGAAAGTATTATCAGACAAGCCATTATTCTTCTTAATAAACTCATATACAACTGGATTCTCTCCAATAGTATTAGAAAACGTACTTCAAACTACTATCGGTAAGAAAGTAAAAGGCGGAAAAATATACGGAGGAGAATTAGGAATACCTGCTTCAAGAGACGGAAAAATCCTTCCATGTGGTATATTTGGTAGATGGGAGTCTAAATAATGCTTAATGTAATATACGAAGATAATCATTTATTAGTAGTTGAAAAGCCAGTAAATATATTATCTCAGGGTGATAATACTAATGATGATGATATGGTAAATTTACTAAAAAAATACCTAAAAGAAAAATACAATAAGCCAGGGAATGTTTTTGTTGGCCTTGTCCACAGATTAGATAGACCTGTTGGAGGAATAATGGTATTTGCCAAAACTTCAAAAGCTGCGTCTAGACTTTCTGAACAAGTTAGAAATAAAACATTTAAAAAGACTTATAAAGCTGTTCTTCATGGTGAGATGAAAAAGAAACAGGATAATTTAAGCGATTATCTTTATAAAGATAAAAAAACAAATATGGTAAGTGTGGTAAATAAAAATCACAAAGACGCTAAGGATGCAAAGTTAAGTTACAAGACTTTAGCATCTAATAACGGATTTAGCCTTGTAGAAATAGATTTACAAACAGGTAGGCCACACCAAATTAGAGTTCAATTTTCAAGCAGAAATCACCCACTGTATGGTGATCAAAGGTACGGAAAAAACGTAAATAAAAAAGGGCAACAAATCGCATTGTGGTCTTATAAAATAGAAATAGAACATCCAACTAAAAAAGAAAAAATGGAATTTGTTTGCGAGCCACCAAATAAATATCCATGGAATATGTTTTAGTATTTTTAAGGAGAAAAAATGGAGAGATATGTAGGTTTTTATATTGAAGAGCCAGTAGGAAACAACGTATTTTCTTATGATGAAAGAACGAATAAGAAAATATTTGTGCCTAAATTAATAAAAGGAACTTTAGATGATGTATCTTTAGGCGAAAACATAGTATTTAATGAAATTGATGAAGATACAGAGATAAAAGCAATAGGACTTAAAAATTTAGTTCAATACGAAATAGATGGAAAAGTCGTTTATATATTTGACAACCATAATCATGCCTTTTATTTTTGGATGAAAAGTTTACAAGAAGGATTGTTTAATAAAGGCTGTAGACTAATACATGTAGATCAACACAAAGATATGAGAAAGCCTGACGATTATACTGTGGACTTAGATAATTTAAATGATGTTTTTAGATATACTAATAAAGTTTTAAACGTAGGGAACTTTATACAACCGGCGCTTAAAAAAGGTGTATTCTGTGATGTAGATATAATAGATAGTTCTTATGGATTTGATTTAAAACCAGAGGGAGAATATGTTTTAGATATAGATTTAGATATATTTTCTAAGGATATGGATTATATTCCATATGATTTTAGATTAAATAAAATAAAAGAACTAATAAAAGGTGCAAAAGTGATTACGATTGCTTCAAGTCCATACTTTATAGACCAAGAGTATGCCATAAAGGTATTAAAAGAATTGTTTAATTATGATATAATATAGAATTGTTAATAATAAGAAAATAAAAATTTCAAAAATAAATATTAATTAGGAGGAACTTATAATGAGTTTATATGCAGAGTGGAGAAATCTTTGTGATAACCACGCAAACAATGATGAAGAAATAAAATTCTGGGAAAATTACTTAAAATCAGAAGCAGGAATATACAATGAAATATTAAACAACAAAACTGATGTTGTTGAAGGTACAGTTGCTGAATTAGCTGCTAAATACAACGTATCTAATGAATTATTCATGGGATTCTTAGATGGAATAAGCGAAAGTGTTAAAGAAGAGTTAGAGTTAGAAGCTATAGAAGCTGACACTAACGTTTCTGTAAAAATAGACTGGGAAAAATTATACTACAATATGTTAGGTGCTGAAGCTCACTGGTTATATGAATTACAAGGATGGGATGGAATATTATCTCCTGAAACTAGAAAAGCTATAACTAAAGATTTCAACAGATCAAGAATTGTAGTTAAAGAAGACAAAGTTGGAAGAAATGATCCATGTCCATGTGGAAGCGGTAAAAAATACAAAAAATGTTGTGGAAAATAATATCTAAATAAAAAAAAGCATTTGAAATATACATTTAATATGTAATTTCAGATGCTTTTTTTTATTTAGATATTAAATCATATTCATTTAAAATTTATATAAAAAATCTATTGACTTGGAGTTAACTCTAGGTGATATTATGAATAAAATTAAAAATATATTATAAATATAAATTTAATTTTATTCATAATATTAACATAAGTATTAATAATTATTATGAAAAATTTAAGTCTAAAATGCTAAAAATATATATTATAGGCATACTTATATATTTTTTGATTAAAAAATATAACAAGGTCAATATAGGAGGAAAAATGTTAGACATATTAAATAAAATAAATCATCCATCAGATTTAAACGACTTATCAATTGATAATCTAGAAAAATTATCTGAAGAAATAAGAGAAGTTTTATTACAAAAATTAAGTAAAAATGGTGGACATTTCGGTCCAAACTTCGGAATGGTGGAAGCTATAATTGCCATGCATTATGTTTTTGAATCACCAAAAGATAAATTTGTATTTGATGTTTCGCATCAAAGTTACGCACATAAGATTTTAACTGGAAGAAAAGAAGGATTTATAGATGAAAAATCTTATAAAACAGTATCAGGATATACAAATCCAGAGGAAAGTGAACATGACTTCTTCAATGTTGGGCATACATCAACATCAATAAGTTTAGCTTCTGGATTAGCAAAAGCTAGAGATTTAAAGAAAGAAGACTATAATGTAGTTGCTGTAATAGGTGATGGTTCATTAAGTGGAGGAGAAGCATTAGAAGGTTTAAACTTCGCGGGTTCTGAGTTAAATTCTAATTTCATAATCATAGTCAACGATAATCAACAATCTATAGCAGAAAACCACGGTGGTTTATACAAAAACTTAGATGAATTAAGGGAGACAAATGGACAAGCTTCAAATAATTTATTTAAAGCTATGGGACTAGATTATATTTATGAAGCAGATGGAAATAATATTGAAAAAATGATAGAATTATTCCAAAAAATTAAAGATATAGATCATCCTATAGTAGTTCATATAAATACTAAAAAAGGTAAAGGTTATAAACTTGCAGAAGAAAATAAAGAGTCATGGCACTGGACATTACCATTTGATTCAGAAACAGGAAAAGTAACAGTGAATTTTGGAAACACAGAGAGTTATGCAGACTTAACAGCAAAATTCTTATTAGATAAAATGAAAAAGGATAATACAGTTGTTGCAGTAACTCCAGCTATGCCAATGACTATTGGTTTTGGAATAGAAAGAAGACAAGAAGCGGGGGAACAATTTGTAGATGTAGGTATAGCAGAAGAACATGCTGTTGCCCTAGTTTCAGGAATTGCGAAAAATGGAGGAAAACCAGTTCTAGGAACGAATGCAACATTTATTCAAAGAAGTTATGATCAAATTTCACAAGATTTATGTATAAATTCTAATCCAGCTACAATAGTTTTAAATTATACATCAGTAACAGGATTAACTGATGTAACACATTTAGGTATATTCACTATTGCGGCATTTTCTAATATACCAAATTTAGTTTTATTAGCACCAACAAATAAAGTTGAATATTTTGCAATGCTAGATTGGTCTATTGAACAACAAGAACATCCAGTAATGATTTTAATGCCAGGTAATGGAGTTATAAATGATGGAAGAGAAGCAGAAAAAGATTATTCTAACATCATAAATAAATTTAAAGTTGAAGAAGAAGGTTCTAAAGTAGCAATATTAGGATTAGGTGATTTCTATCAAATAGGTGAAGAAGCATCAAAAATAGTTGAAGACAAACTAGGTTTCAAACCGACATTAATAAATCCAAGGTTTGCTTCAGGAGTAGACAAAGAATTACTTGAAGATTTAAAACAAAACCACGAGTTAGTTATAACATTAGAAGATGGTATATTACGTGGAGGATTTGGAGAATCTATAGCAAGTTTCTATGGCGATTCTGATATGAAAGTTAAAAACTATGGATTAGAAAAAGAATTCTATGATAGATATAATCCAAATCAATTATTAGATGAATTAGGAATTACACCTGAAAAAATAGTTAATTATATTGAGGGTATGATTAAATAATCGATAGATGTTAAAGTAATGCATAATGCTTTACTTTTTAAATAAAAATATTTTTATAATAAATGGGCCATTCTTATTATTAGATGAGAATGGCCTATTTTATATTAAATAAATTAATATATTAGTCTTGAATTATATAAGCATTAACAATTTCACCATAATAAGCAGTATGATAGTCTTTGTTAGCGCCGTGGAATGAACTGTCAACATCAGCAGGGTAGCAATCTGCTACTATATCAGCAGGAATCTCATTTCTGTCTTGTTCTTGTTTGTATAAAACCTTACATTCAAGAGTTAATGGTAATTCCTTGATTCCAGGAACAGAAATTTTTTCTGATTCTTCTAGTGTTAAACCTATTTCTTTTATTTTATCCATGTCGCGTCCTGATTTTGTACCAGCTATACCTAGGATTTTTTTATTAAAATCACCAACTGGAATGTTTATTGTGAATTCAGGATTTTTATCTAATTGTGATTTTGTGAATCTATTTTCTCTTACAAAAACAGTGAATAAAGTTTTACCCCATTCTATTCCAAGAGTTCCCCATGAAATAGTCATAGTATTTACTTTATCGTCAGCTTTAGTTGTAAGTAAAACACCAGTTTTAACAGCTTTTAAAATGTCGTTAGCATAATCAAATACTTCTATTTGTTTTTTCATTATTATATCTCCTTTTTCTTAATATACATTTATGATAGACTAAAGTAAAATAAAAAGTAAGTACGTACAAAAAAGAATATTATTGAGAATTAAATTTCTAATAATATTCTTTTTGTTATACAATTCAATATTAAAATTTAGGTTTATTTAAGCATTAATAGCTCTTTGAATAGCATCCATTATTAAATTTTCAAATATGTTAATATCTACAGGTTCAACTTCGACAGGAACTTGAATTTTTTCGTATAATTCAAATATCATATCATCAGTTATTTCAATAATACCTGTATCCCCTATTATAGCATTTTCATACATACCAAATTGATTTAATCTATCATAATTATCTACTGCATTACTAAATTTGTTTAATTCATCGAATTTTTCTACCCAACCTGAAGTTAAATAGATGTCTTTGCCCTCAACATATGATTCAATAACTTTATCACCGATAATAGCTTCTAAACAGTTTGCAGGTTTGATAGTTATGATATTATCGTATTTCTTTAAGAACTCGAAAAATCTATAATGACATTTAGAACCATAAAGAACAATTACTTTATCATATTCTAATGTTAATTTATCTAAAGAATCTGTAACATCTTTTTCTAATTTATCTAAATTAGTATGTAATCCGAAATGTAAGTAAGTTACTTTTATATTATCTTCAAATAATTTCTTGTTTTCTATATCACTTAAAACTTTTTCTAGTTCAGGTTCAAAAACTGAACATGCTAAAATCCCTATTTTCATTATTAATCCCCCTTGTAAGCTCAAGTAAATTATATCTAAATTATATAATATAATCCTTGTAAGTTAAACAATGTTAAAAAATATAACTTATGGAACAAAAACTGCTAAAAAACATAATATAAATTAAATCTAGTAATAGGGGGATTATCATGAAAGTTGGAGATATTGTTGCCAGAAAATCCTACAACAAAGATATAGTTTTTAAAATTACTGACATCATCGTTGATGAAAATGGTAAAAAAATAGCTATATTGAAAGGAGTAGCCTTTAGAATAATAGCAGATGCAGAATTAAGTGATTTGGAAATATTAAAACCACCTGATATAAGAGAAATATTGATGGATAAAAACGTTGAAAGCATTTTATAT
>CAJKKA010000099.1 GCA_905200315.1 uncultured Clostridium sp. | reverse complement strand
GGAATACCTGCTAATTCTCCTTTAATTTCTCCTCTTTCAACTTTAGCTTGTACATCTTTTGCTTGTGCTAAAGCTTCATCTGTTAATGTTGTAACAAAAGCTTCAACATCTTTTTCTTTTTCGTTTATTCTATCTACGTAAGCTTGAGTTATTTCTGTAATTGTAAGTTCTTTATTTTTTAACTTTTCTTGTAACTCATGAACAGTTAAGTCTGTAATATTCATCTATTCTCCTCCTTTATTCTAGTGTTAGAGGTTTAAATATTTCATTATTTTTTAACTTCTAACTTCTAATTTATAACCTTTGGTATTTTAAACATATTTTGCTCTACTTCTTTACAATTTTGAAGTAATGCACTGTTGTCTTCAAATACCTTAATCTCATCTTTTCTAAAAACATTTTTAGCCTCGTTAGCACCAATAGTAATATCTAAACCATCTACTGGAGCATTGTTAACAACATTTGCAAAATTCAAAATATCTTGCAAATTAGCTAAATAATTATCTAATTCATCATCTTTCAAATTTAAATTAGCAAGTTTTGCAATATGCAATAACTCTTCTTTACTTACTTGCATTAAATCATCTCCTTAAAACAATATCTGCTACATTATATACTCAAATAAATAAAAAAACAAGTCTTTAGTTGACTTGTTTTTTACTTTTATTGAATATACACAATTATATATCTATGCTACCTTTATTCCAGTTTCTATAATTTCTTTAACGAAAGGATTCGAGATATTCTCATAATCCTCTTTTAAAATAGGATGTGGTTCTATTCTTGCATCTATATCCCATGTCATTCCCATTAAAACAGCCATACACTCATAAATATCATCAAAATCATCTGAAACAATAGCAATATCTATGTCACTATCTTCATTCTCTGTTCCTTTGGCATATGACCCAAACAATATAATTTCTGTAATATTATACTTCTTTTTTATTTCTTCTTTATATTTATTTACAATATTTATAATATCTTTATTTATTGTTTCTTTAGCCATTCTCGAACCTCCTTAATACTTTGTATTTGTAATTTAGTATATTCATCTGTACATTTTTCTATTTTGATATAGTACATTCATAGTTTCATAATCATTATCTGAACTTTCAAACCAAAATTTCATTAAATCTAAATAATTCATAGTATAATCCTTTCGAATTGCTTTTATAATATATTACATTATTTTTTGTATTTTTACAATATTTTTTGTGATTTTCCAATTGTAAAAGGTTACAATTTAGTAATATTTGACTTTCTAACCTATCTTTTCCATCTTTTTTTATTATTCGTAGAGGAGCACAGTGTGCTCCGTTACTTATTTTTTTGTTTTATTTATGGAGCACTGTGTGCTCCTCTACAAAATTATTGTTTTATCTTTTGTTTCACACCTTTAACATTTATATTTAATTTTAATTATTTTTTTTTACTTCACATTTAATTTGCAATTTCATTTATTTCTTAATTCTTTCTTGACAAATATTGGTATAAAATGCTAGAATAGTTAGCATAATATGTATATTATACTGCGTTTGTACAATAAAAGCTTTTAGTGTTTGCTATTAGAGAGTAAGGGTCCTAGGCTGTAAGCCCTTTTAGTTAAAGCTATTTTAAGCGAAACATATTGGAGCAGTTTTTAATAAAGTGGAAAGCTTTGCTTTCAAGTTAGGGTGGCACCGCGGAATTGTTATTTCGTCCCTACATTATATTAATTTATAATGTAGGGCTTTTTGTTTGCTTATTTTTACATTTTGTAAATTAATATATTTTTATTTCCCTTTATGGGTTTTTAGGAGGTTTTATTTTTATGAAAGAGAACATTTTTAGAACACATAATTGTAACGAAATTAGTTTAGATGATGTTGGTAAAAAAGTTAGAATTTCTGGTTTCGTTCAAACTATTAGAGATTTTGGAGGTCTTGTTTTTTTAGATATTAGAGATATGTATGGAGTTACTCAAGTTGTTACTTCTGCTGATAGTAGCGATGTTGATTTTGCTTCTCATATTCCTATTGAATCTACTGTTTGTGTTTCTGGTACTGTAAAAAAAAGAGATCCTGAAACAGTTAACGAGAAACTAAAAACTGGTTTAGTTGAAATTGTTATTGAAGATATTAAAATTTTAGGAAAAAGAACTAAGGATTTACCTTTTGAAGTTAATACTAATCAAGAAATTAGAGAAGATTTGCGTTTACAATATAGATTTTTAGATTTAAGAAACGATAAATATAAAAATAATCTTATTTTACGTGCACAAGTTTTACAATTTTTAAGAAACCAAATGATTGAACAAGGATTCTTAGAGGTTCAAACACCTATACTTACAAGTTCTTCTCCAGAAGGAGCTAGAGATTATTTAGTTCCTAGTAGAGTTCATGCTGGTAAGTTTTATGCACTTCCTCAAGCACCTCAACAATTTAAACAACTTTTAATGGTTTCTGGTATTGATAAATATTTCCAAATTGCACCTTGTTTTAGAGATGAAGATGCAAGAGCAGACCGTGCTCCTGGTGAATTTTATCAAGTAGATATGGAAATGGCTTATGCAACTCAAGAAGATGTTTTTAGTGTTATAGAACCTGTTATGTATAACACATTTAAGAAATTTTCTAATAAAAAAATTGCAGAATATCCATTCCCTAGAATTACTTACAAAGATGCAATGCTAAAATATGGTAGTGATAAACCAGATTTAAGAAATCCTTTAGTTATTATTGATTTATCTGATTTCTTTAGTAAATGTACTTTCAAACCATTTATTGGTAGAACAGTTCGTGCAATTAAAGTTAAAGGTCACTTATCTAAAGGTTTCCACGAAAAAATGTTAAGTTTTGCTACATCTATTGGTATGGGTGGTCTTGGTTACTTAGAAGTTCAAGAAGATTTAAGCTTTAAAGGACCTATTGATAAATTTATTCCAGATGATTTAAAGAAGGAATTATTAAAATTAGCAGATTTAGAAGTAGAAGATACAATTTTCTTTATTGCTGATAAAGAAGCTAGAGCAACAGAACTTGCAGGGCAAATAAGAACAGAGCTTGGAAACAGATTAAACTTAATTAATAACGATGAATTTAAATTCTGTTGGATTGTAGATTTTCCAATGTATGAATTAGATGAAAGAGGAAATATTGCATTTAACCATAATCCATTTTCAATGCCTCAAGGAGGTTTAGAAGCTTTAAATACTCAAAATCCTTTAGACATAGTTGCATATCAATATGACATAGTTTGTAATGGTATAGAGCTTTCTTCTGGAGCTGTTAGAAACCATGATCCAGAAATAATGATAAAAGCTTTTGAACTTGCTGGTTACTCTAAAGAACATATTGAAGAAAAATTCCCAGCATTATTCAATGCATTCCAATATGGTGCTCCACCACATGCAGGTATAGCTCCTGGATTTGATAGAATGTTAATGCTTTTAACAGAAAGTGAAACAATAAGAGATGTTATTGCTTTCCCTATGAATAGTAAAGCTCAAGATTTAATGATGGGTGCACCAGGAAATGTTACAAGAGAGCAATTAAGAGATGTTCACATTCAATTAGATATAAAAAAATAACATAAATATAATTTAAAATAATAAAAATGAAACGATAAAAAATCGTTTCATTTTTATTATATATATATAATTTTTGTATATGTACCTTTTTACCATCTTTTATTTTGAACAGAATTCACAAAGAATTGTACGTAATCCTATATCTAAATCTATTATTCCTTGTTTATACTCAGCATCTAAATCTATTAATTTTTGTACTATATTTCGTAATTCTTCCTTTTTAAAATAACCTGCTTGCATTTTATATTTTGTAGTTAAAAACATCTGGTTTGGTTTTAAATTTAAACTAACTGCTATATTTTTATTTTCTTCTAATGCAATTGTTGTTATATATAGTTTTTTAAAATGATTATATAAAGTAATTAATATTTTTTGCATTGGTTCTTTTGAATATAATAAATTATCTAATATTTGTAATGATTTGGTTATTTCTTTTTTTCCTAAATTATCTGTTAAATCAAATATAACAGCTTGAATTTGTTTTGTACAAAGAGCATCTATGTCCTCTCTTTTTATTGTTCCGCCCTCTCCTGCATATTCAATAAGTTTACGGATTTCGTTTATTAAATCTTGCATATTTGTACCACTATTTTCTATCAAGTAATTTATATCATTGCTTGCTATTTCTACTTTATATGCCCTGCAAATTGATGATAATTTTGCATTTAATTGATTTATTTTTAAGGCTTCAAAATTACAAACCGTTCCTAACTTTTCAAGTGTGTTATATAACTTGTTTTTTTCTACACTTTCTTCTACAAATATAATCACACAGTCTTTTACAATATCATTATAATTTTCTTTTATATAATTATTTATTTTTTCTATAGTTTGTTCTTTTTCTTTGCTTTTTCCTTTTCCACCTCTTTGAAAAATTTTTGAGTCTCTTATAATTATTAATTTCTTTTCATAACCAAATGCAGGTGTTTCAATTTCTTGAACCAAATTTTCTACATTGTTTTCATACAAGGTTACAAAATTTATACCACTTATTGTTTCTCCAAAATTTTTCTTAATTCTTTTTAATGAATTTTCCAATAAATATGTTTCTTCGCCAAATAATAAAAATATTGTTTCTGGATTATTTTGTTTAATTTCTTTTTCTAATTGTTCTGGTTTTATTAACATCTTTATGCCTTTCTTTACTATCTTCGGGCGGACTTAAGGCGTCCGCCCCTACTAAGATTATTATCCTATTATTCTATTATTTTATTATTTTATTTCTATATCTTCTTCTTTTATTTCCTCTTTTTTAGGTTCCTCTACTTTTGGTTGTTCTGCCCCACAATTTGGGCAAAATTTAACATTTGCCTCTATTTCTTTATTACAACTTGGACATTGTTTTTTGTCTTTTAATTCTAAAATATCTTTTCTGTAATCTTCTATTTCGTCTGCTAATACATCTATTTTAGTACATTCTTCTTTTAAGAATTCATCTAAATTTTCTTTTTCTTCTCTAACATGATTTTCATATATCTTTTTACCAATTTCTTCATATAGATCATTTATTTTAGATTTATTTTCATTTATAGCCATTTTTAATTTTGTTTCTTTAGCAATTTTGCTTGTTTTTTCAGCTGCTCCTTTATAAGTTTCACTTGCCTTTTTTCCTAATTTATCAAAAAAATCCATACTCTTTTCCTCCTATTTATATATATTATAAATAAACTGGAAATATTTATTCAAATTTCCAGTTTCATATTAACACTTAGATATTTTTTTGTCAATTTAATTTTTATTCACTTTTTCTTTCTCTTGTCATTAAAATTTCAACTGCTTTTTTAGGATCTAATTTATTATATAAAACATCATAAACCATTTGTACTATTGGCATTTCTATGTTGTTTATTTTTGCAAGTTCATATGCTACCTCTATATTATCTATACTTTCTATTGTCATTCCTACTTCTTTTTTGGTTTCTTCTAAAGTTTTTCCTTGACCTATTAATTTTCCTGCTTTTCTATTTCTACTGTGTTCGCTTAAGCAAGTTACTATTAAATCTCCCAAGCCACTTAAACCGTAAAAAGTATCTTTTTCTCCTCCTAAAGCAATTCCTAATCTTGAAATTTCTGTTAGTCCTCTTGTAATTAACGCTGCGAACGAATTATCTCCAAGGCCAATTCCAGCTGCTGTTCCTGCACAAAATGCTATAATATTTTTTAGTGCTCCTCCAAGTTCTACGCCTTTTACATCTTTACTTGTATAAATTCTTAAATCTTTACTCATAAAGTCTTTTTGTACCATTTCTAATACGTCTTCATTTTTTGAAGCTACAACAAGAACTGTTGGAACACCTATTGAAACTTCTTCTGCATGACTTGGTCCTGATAAAACTCCAATTTTTGCCTCTGGCATTTCTTCTTCAATTACTTCATCTAATGTTTTTAAAGAATCTTTTTCAAATCCCTTTGAACATATGATAATTGGTTGATTTGTAACAAATTTTTTGTATTCTTTTACAATACTTCTTGTAAATTTTGAAGGTGTAACATGTAAAATTATTTCAGAATCTTTTATTGCTTCCTCATAACTTAATGTACATTCTATTCCTTCTGGTAATGTTATATTAGGTAAAAACTTACACTTTTTTTCATTATTTATTAGGTCTGCTTCTTCT
>CAJKKA010000098.1 GCA_905200315.1 uncultured Clostridium sp. | reverse complement strand
AGGACTCGAAATAATGACCTATCGGTGTTATAGCGAAGCTATTAACTGATGAAGAGCCGAAACGCGCCCAGTGGGCGAAGAAGTGAGGCTCTGAATAAGCATGAACTTCAATTACAGACTTTGCGAAGACAAAGGATGTAATTGCTAGTTCGATGCTAGAAGTCGTTGGTAAAATAAAGCTGAATAATATAATGACTATTTGAATTTTTTATAGTTTAGAGCCATGTGGTCGTTTGGAAATGAAGAAAAAATGAAATATATATTGCTAAAATCCAAATTTAATAATAAAATATAATCATGAAAAATAAAGGAGAAATACATATGAAAAAATTAAAGAAAGTTTTAAAAATAATTTTAATAATTATCTTAATATTAGTAGCACTTATATTAATAAATGCTATTAGAAATTACACCACTGTAAGAAAACTACAAAAAAATATAGAAGAATATTTACAAAGTAACAATTATCATATTGAAATGACTTCAGATATTGGAGATAATACAAATTTAACTACAAACTACTATAAAAAAGATGACAATCAATTAGTAATTATGGACAGAAATCAAAATGGAGAAAATACAAAAGTTTCAATGTATAAAACAGGAGAAAAAACAAATGTATTTTATGATACTCCAACTGAAAAAAAGGTGCAGTTAGATTCAGAAGTGCTCATAGATGTAGGTATTTACAATGTACTAGAAACAGAAAATAATTGGCAAACATTTTTAGCATGTATGTTTGCTAAAATTACTTCTGAGAATTACAATGAAAAAAATTGCTATGTAGTTGAAAACTATATGTCTGCAATGAGTTTAAATGGAACAGATTGCACTAAGTATTATATTGAAAAAGATACAGGTTTGTGTGATAAAGTAATAATAGATAATACAGCTACAGAAAGAAAATACGAATTCAATAATGTTGAAGATATAGTCTTTGCTCAGCCAAATGTAGAAGAATATAAAGTGCAGGAAGATAATGCACAGTAATTTTAATTGACAAATTACGTAAACTGATATATAATATAGAAAATTTTTGTTGCATTAAATATTTTTTACATCTAAGGAGGGATACATATGCCAAGAAGAAATCATCGAGGAAAATTAGGCAAACAAGGATATGGAAAGATAAAGGAAGGCTTTTCTGATAAGGAGCTAAAACGGCTAAGAGAATTGTATGTTACAAAGAAGAAATATGATTACAAGAATGAAGACTTAAAAAAGAAAAAAAATGTTTAATGAATAAGGGAGCAAAAGTAAAATTACTTAAGCTCCCGTTTTTTAAGAAAGAGGTATAATATGTCAAAAACAATGTGGAAACCTGGAACTTTTGTATATCCAATACCTGCTGTAATGGTGAGCTGTGGAAATATGAAAAATTCTAATATAATAACAGTTGCCTGGACAGGTATTGTAAATACAAATCCTGCAATGGTATATATATCTGTTAGACCAGAAAGATATTCATACAATATGATAAAAGAAAATGGAGAATTTGTTATAAACTTAACTAATAAAAGTTTAGCAAAAGCAACAGACTGGTGTGGATGTAGAAGTGGAGCAAAATATGATAAATTCAAAGAGACGAAACTACATAAAGAAAAAGCAAATTTTGTAAAGTGTCCACTAATAAAAGAAAGTCCAGTATCAATCGAATGTAAGGTAAAAGAAATAAAAGAGTTAGGAAGTCATCATATGTTCATAGCAGAGGTTTTAGCAATAAATGTAGAAGAAAAATATATAGATGAAAAAGGTGCTTTTGATATTTCAAAATGTGATTTAATTGCATATGCCAATGGAGGTTATTTTCCATTAGGAAAAAAAGTTGGAAAGTTTGGTTTTTCTGTCAAAAAGAAAAAGAAATAAAATGTTAATAAAAGTTATGTAAAATTATTGACATTAATAGGCAAACGTGATAAAATACTCAAGCGTATGTATGAGAATGCATGTGCTCACATCGTTTCAAAAAAAGCTGATTACGGAGGTGTATGTAAATGGCAGCAAAAGGTGCAAGAGAAGTTATAACACTTGAATGTACAGAATGTAAAAGAAGAAATTATACTACAGAAAAAAATAAAAGAAACAATACAGACAGATTAGAAATGTCAAAATATTGTAAATTCTGTAAAAAACATACTACACATAAAGAAACAAAATAAGCTATCTTTAGGAGGAAAAAAATGGCTAAAGAAGTTAGTAAAAAACAAATTAAAGAATCAAAGAAAAATATCAAAGATAAAAAAAGCTTTGGTAAAGATTTTAAAGCAGAATTAAAAAGAGTTGTGTGGCCAACACCAGCTGAACTTGCTAAAAGTACATTAGCGGTTATTGCTATAGTTGTAGTTATTGTAGTTATAGTTTTTTGTTTGGATTTTGTTTTCGAATCAATGAACAAATATGGAATTAATAAACTAAAAGAAACAGTTCAAACAACAGAAGAAAATACAACAACAGAAGATAATAGTGAAAATGCTAATACTGAATCTGAAACAACTACTGAAAACACAACAGAAAATGCTACAGAAAACACATCAGTAGATGCTCAAGAATAAAAGGAGGCTTTTGATTAGATGTCTCAAGAAGAAAAAAAACCACAATGGTATGTAGTACATACATACTCAGGTTATGAAAACAAAGTTAAAACAGACTTAGAAAAAACAATAAAAAATAGAGAACTTGAAAATTTCTTTTTTGATATTGTTGTTCCTATGGAAGAACAAATTGAAATAAAAGATGGAAAGAAAAAAGTTAATCTAAAAAAAGTTTTTCCAGGGTATGTTTTAATAAAAATGATTGTAACAGAAGAATCTTGGTATATTGTTAGAAATACAAGAGGAGTTACAGGCTTTGTTGGTTCAGGAACAGATCCTATTCCTTTAACAGAGGAAGAAATAAGAAATATGGGATTTGACATAACAGATGTAAACATTGATTTTGATGTAAACGAATCTGTAAGAATTATGAATGGACCTTTAGAAAACTTTATTGGAGTTGTTCAAGAAATAAACAAAGAAAAGCGTAAAGTTAAAGTTATGGTTTCAATGTTTGGAAGAGAAACACCAGTAGAGTTGGACTTTATTCAAGTTCAAAAAGTAAAATAAAATAGTACAATTAAGAGGAGGTGCTAATAAAATGGCAGAAAAAGAAATTAGTAATATAATAAAATTACAAATAGAAGCAGGAAAGGCAACACCAGCTCCACCAGTTGGACCAGCTTTAGGTGCAAGTGGTGTAAACATTATGCAATTTGTTAAAGAATTTAACGATAGAACAGCTAACCAACCTGGAATGATTATTCCAACAGTAATAACTGTATATAAAGATAAATCATTTACATTTATAACAAAAGTTCCACCAGTTGCTGTTTTAATTAAGAAAACTTTAAAAATTGAAAAAGGATCTGGAAAACCAAACAGAGAAAAAGTTGCAAGCTTAACAATGGAACAAGTTAAAGCTATTGCAGAACAAAAAATGGAAGACTTAAATGCTGCATCTATAGAAACAGCAATGAGTATGGTTATGGGAACAGCTAGATCAATGGGTGTTACTATAAAAGAATAAAATTAAAAATTGGGAGAATATAAAATATATTCGTTTGAACCAAAGGAGGTAAAAATGAAAAGAGGAAAAAAATATCAAGACGCTCAAAAGCTTATTGAAAAAGATAAACTTTATGAAGCTAAAGAAGCTTTTGACTTAATGGAAAAAATGCCAAAAGCAAAATTTGATGAAACAGTTGAGTTACATGTAAAATTAGGTGTAGATTCTAAACATGCTGACCAACAAGTTAGAGGAACAGTTGTATTACCACATGGAACAGGTAAAACACAAAAAGTTTTAGTATTTGCAAAAGGTGAAAAAGCTAAAGAAGCTGAAGCAGCTGGAGCAGATTTTGTTGGAGCAGAAGAATTAATACCAAAAATTGAAAAAGAAAATTGGTTCGACTATGATGTTATAGTTGCAACACCAGATATGATGGGTGTTGTTGGTAGATTAGGTAAAGTATTAGGACCAAAAGGATTAATGCCAAACCCTAAATCTGGAACAGTTACAATGGATGTAACAAAAGCTATAAATGAAATTAAATCTGGTAAAGTTGAATATAGACTAGATAAAACAAACATTATTCATTTAGGATTTGGAAAAGTTTCATTTGGTGCTGATAAATTAGCAGAAAACTATAACTATATAATGGATGCTATTATAAAAGCAAAACCAGCAGCTGCAAAAGGTCAATATATTAAAAGCGTTGCAGTTACAACTACAATGGGACCAAGCATTTTTATAAACCAAAAATAGAATTTTATAATGTAGTTAATCTACAGTAAAATTAATAAATATAGCCAAAGACAGTAGGCATACATAAGTCCTACCCAGGTATATACAAGTATTAATCGGAAAACGGTTAAAATACTCTTTATATGCCTATGGCTATAAAGAGTATTTTAGGTTTCAGGAGGTGAAATTAAAGTGGCAAATGAAAAAATAATAGACACTAAAAAAGCAGAAGTAAAAGCTTTAGCTGAAAAAATGAAAGAAGCAAAACTTGTACTTTTCACAGATTATAGAGGAATAAATGTAACAGACGTTACAGACTTAAGAACAAAAGTAAGAAATGCAAATGGTGAATATAAAGTTATAAAAAACAATATCACTAGAAGAGCATTACAAGAATGCAAATTTGAAGGTTTAGATGATGCATTAGTTGGACCAACAGCAGTTATCATGACAAATGATGATTATTTAGAACCAACAAAAGCAATCTACGAATATTCAAAATCTAATGAAAACTACAAAATAAAAGGTGGAATAATAGAAGGTAAAGTTATGACAGCAGACGAAATTATTACTCTTGCAAAATTACCATCAAGAGATACATTGTTATCTATGCTTGCTGGTGCTTTACTTGGAAATATTTCAAAACTTGCAGTTGCGTTAGGTGAAGTTCAAAAACAAAAAGAACAAGCCTAAAACAAATGAAAAGCGGCATCTTACGTTGTCAAACTACATAAAAATTTTATCGATGTACAAATGTACTATCTCAAAAATTTTTATTTGTTTTCCTAGTAATATACCACTTTTGCTTTGTTTTATAAAAATTGTTTAAAAAAATAGTGGTTGGCGTCCCCGACGACCCGTTATAGAAAGGGGAAAAAATATTAATTATAAAAAAATTAGGAGGATTATATAATGAGTAAAGAAGAAATGATTGAAGAAATCAAAAAAATGACAGTTGTAGAATTAGCAGACTTAGTAAAAGCTATAGAAGAAGAATTTGGAGTATCTGCAGTAGCAGCAGCTGCACCAGCAGCTGGAGCAGTAGCAGGAGCTGCTGAAGAAAAATCATCTTTTGACGTTGTATTAAAAGATGCTGGAGATCAAAAAATAAAAGTAATCAAAGTAGTTAGAGATGCTACAGGATTAGGATTAAAAGAAGCTAAAGAATTAGTAGACGGAGCACCAAAAACAGTTAAAGAAGGAGCTTCTAAAGAAGAAGCAGAAGAATTAAAAGCAAAATTCTCAGAAGTTGGAGCAGTTATAGAATTAGCATAGTTATAGTAAAAAAGAATTTCATTTTTGAAATTCTTTTTTTGCGTTATAGGAAATTCCTATTTTTTATGTAGGGGCGAATACCTCTGTCTGCCCGAAAATAAATTTTTTCGCTAACAAATGACAAATAAATTGTTTTTTGTACCTTTGTGTTGCAATCTTAGATTAAAAAATTTGATTTAAATCGTTGTAAGGGCGGACGCCTCTGTTCGCCCGCAAAAAAGAATTGTAATATAATTATGTTTTATACAAATATTAACGTCAAACGTTGTAGAGTTCGGTGTCTCCACGACCCGAATGACTATAACGTAAATAAATCAAAAAAAGAACAAAATCCTATTGCATTAAATAATATTTTTAATTATAATTGAAATGTAAAATTTAAGCGTAGTGGTATGGTGCTACGTGCTCAAAAACAAAAGAAGGAGATGTAAGAAAATGAACAAAAACTTTAAAAACGTTGCGACTGTAGAGAGAGAGAGAGAGAGAGAGAGAGAGAGAGAGAGCTATACTTTAATAAATAGAAAAGAAAAGAATAAAATAAATGAAAGAGACATTGATAAAATGCCTCAAATTGTAATGCAAATAAAAAATGAAAAAACGGGTCGCCCTAAGGACGCACAATCCCCTACAATGCCAACGCAAGAAAATTTAAAAATTAAAAAATATTACACAAATGAATACAAAAATAAA
>CAJKKA010000097.1 GCA_905200315.1 uncultured Clostridium sp. | reverse complement strand
GCTACTATGGCTAATGTAGGTGGATTAAAACAACTTACTTATACAATATTACCTGGAAATGAAAAAGATATAAAAATAACAACAGATGTAACTGATTTTGAAATGAGTGAAATCCAAGTAAACGGAATAAACTTAAACTTAGGTTTAGATAAAGATTCTATAGATACATCATCTTTAACTGGTGAACTTGATAAATTAAAAGATGCAGTTAATGATTTAGATGATGGGGCTAATGAATTAAACGATGGTGCAAAAAAATTAGATGATGGTGCAGTTACTTTAACTGACGGTATAAAAACTATACAAGAGGGATTAGATCAATTAAACTCAAAATCATCTAGCTTAACTAGTGGTTCAAGCGAAGTATTAAGTGCATTAAAAACAATACAATCATCACTTAATAATGTATCAACTTCATCTAAAGACTTAAAACAATTATCTTCAGCATCTACTAGTATAAAATCTGGTATAGATAGCTTAGTAAATGGATTAAAAACAGTTGATTCTAGTATAGACACATACAACAGCAGCTTAAAAAAAGCAGGACTTAATAGTGCAAGTGAATTAGCACAAAAAAATAAACAAGCGATAAGTGCTCTTGGAATAACAAGTACACAAAGAAAATTGTATAGTGCATATACATCAGGAGGAAGCCAAGCAGTTTCAGCGGAATTAGCTAAATTAGCACAAGCAGGAGATTCTGAAGCAGTAGCATTATATAAACAAGTATCAGCAGGAAACACTGATGCAGTTACACAATATGTTCAAGCAGCAGGAAAATTAATATCAGTTGAAACTTTATTAAAAGCTGATGCAAGTTATATAGAAGGAAGTTCTAAACTTATAAATGGTATAGATGCACAAATGAGTACATCTTCAAGCCAAACTACTTTAATGAGTGGTGCAGTATCATTACAAACTAACTACAAAAAATTCGATGCTAGCATACAAGATTTAGTTTCTTCATTAAATAACTTAATGGCTAACATGACACAATTAAAAAGCGGTATAAATAAATTAACAGATAACTATGCAACTTTAGATAGTGGAATAAAAGAATATACAAGTGCAGTAAACAAAATAACTAATGGTTATTCAAAAGTTTATGAAGGAGCCCTTGATTTAGTAAGTGGAACACATAGTTTATATAAAGGAACAACAGAACTTACTGATGGAACTGGTGAATTCAAAGGTGAAACATCAGATCTTGACTCTAAAGTTGATGATGAAGTAGATTCAATGATAGATAACTTTGCAGGTGGAGACTTCGAAGTTGAATCATTCGTATCAGATAAAAATACAGATGTGGATTCAGTACAATTTGTTATAAAAACAGAAGCTATTAAAAAAGAAGAAGTTAAAGTAGAAGAAGAAAAAACTGAAGAACTTAACTTCTGGCAAAAATTATTAAATTTATTCCGTAAATAATCCTTTCTTAATTTAATAAATAAAAAAATCCTCCTTTTAGATAAACAAAAAATGTTTATTCAAAAGGGGGATTTTTTCTTTATTTTATTTTATTCTATATTTCGAAAATAACAAATAGTATAATTTACTTAAAAGCAAAAAGTTGGAGGTAACCATGGAGCAAAAAATATATATAAATAAAGAAGATTCAATAGTATCAATGTCTTCAAATAATAAAGCAAAACATTATTGCAAATCTGGTAGCACAGTAGTATTTCAGACTTCAGATTGTTATAATGGCAATTTAAAAAGTGAAAGCGATTTATTTCATTTAATAGACTATTCTAATATAAATCCAGCAACAGGACCTTTATATATAGAAAATGCAGAGCCTGGAGATGTTCTTAGAGTTGATATTTTAGAAATAAAATTAGATTCGCAAGGGGCTATGTCTGTATCACCAGGAAGGGGAGCATTAAAAGATTTTGTTGAAGAAGAACGTACAAAAATTATAAAAATAGAAGATGGATGTGCAGTATTTAATGATATTTTAAAGTTTCCAATAAATCCGATGATAGGTGTGATTGGGACAGCGCCAAAAGAAGGCGAAGTATTAAATGGAACGCCAGGAGAACATGGATCAAATATGGATTGTAATAAAATTCAAGAAGGGACAAGTTTATTTTTACCTGTAAACGTTCCAGGTGCACTTTTGGCAATGGGAGATTTACATGCAATTATGGGTGATGGAGAATCTGCAACTTGTGGAATTGAAATAAGCGGTGAAGTTACAGTAAAAGTAACAGTTTTAAAAGATGCAATAATGCCGACTCCATTTTTAAAGACAAATAGTGAATATATAACAATTGCAGCAGGGAAAACTTTAGATGAAGCAAGTAGCCACGCATGTTTTAAAATGCTAGATTTTCTAAAAGCAACACTTCCATTAGATTTACAAGAATTAATAATGCTTTTATCAATTGCTGGTAATATGGAAATATGCCAAGTTGTAAATCCACTAAAGACAGCACGTATGACAATGCCGATAGACTTATTTGATAAATATAATGTGAGGATATAAAATGAGAATGTAAAAAAATGCCGGTAAAAATAATTTCTATTTTTATCGGCATTTTTGCCTTCTTTGTTATATCAAAGATTTAAAAATATATTTTATTATAAATTATTTTTGTACTAAAACAATATCTAAATATTCACCATAAACATATCCAAAGCCATCTTTATATTGAATTTTATACCAATTATATTGACATTTTTCTACTACAGTAACTTTAGTACCTTTAGTTATAGCACCAAGTTTTTTAGCTTTAGGAGAACCACCATCTCTTACATATACATCATGGTTAGCTACAGCAGTTGCTGGATATTGAACTTCAGGTTGTTCAGAAGTTAAAGTTACGTATTTAGCAGAAACATATCCATAACCATCGTTATATTTTACTTTATACCAAGCTTCAGTTGAAGTTTTGGCAACTATAGTAACTTCAGTACCTTTTTTAAGTACACCTAATTTTTTAGCAGAAGTACTAGCAGTTTCTCTAACATAAACATTAGATTTTATAGTACCAGTAGCATCGAAAGCTATATCTTTATTAGTAGGAGTAGGAGTTTTGACAGTTACATATTTAGCAGAAACATATCCGAATCCTTTATTGTATTTAACTTTGTACCAATTACCAGTATAATTTTTAGCAACTATAGTAACTTTAGTACCTTTTTTAAGTACACCTAATTTTTTAGCAGAAGTACTAGCAGCTTTTCTAACATAAACATTAGATTTTACAGTACCAGTAGCACTATAAGCTACATCTTCTTTATTAGTAGGAGTTTCAGATTTAACAGTTACATATTTGCTATAAACATATCCAAAACCTTTACCATATTTAACTTTGTACCAGTTATTAGAAGATTTAGCAACTATATCAACTTTTGCACCTTTTTTCAAAACAACAATTTTACTATAACTAGTTCCTGGTCCTTTTCTTAAAAATACGTTGCTATTAACAGTACCAGTTGCACTTAAAGCAGTATCTTTTATTGTAGCTGCATAAGCTGTTGCAACATAATCATTATTATAACTTGGCAAACTAGCCACTGACATACCACCTGCACAAAGAACAGATGCTAATCCTGTTACCATAAATTTTTTAAAATTTTTACTTTGCATTTTAGATGCCCCCTCGTTTTCTAAAAGTCCTATTTAGGAATTTCGCACAGACTTTTTAAATTTTATTAGGAAGTAAATTGGAAATATTATTTGGAATTTATTTCCTTATCTTTTAACAACATTTATTATAGCACTAAAAAATGATTTGTGTTAGAAATCGAAGAATTGTAAACGAATAGTAACAAAATAATAAAAAAGAAACAAATAGTAACAAATGTGCAAGAAAAAGAGGATTGAACTGGTCAGACTTGTTACCATTTAGTAAATAATAAAAAAATTTTTCTATTTTTATTTTTGTCATAAGATTGTCAGAAGTTTTAATTATTATATAAATATAAAATAAAAAATCGAGGTGTAAATATGTGTATATTAAAAGCTGAGAACTTGGTTAAAATATATGGTCAAGGTGAAAATGAGGTAAAGGCGTTGAATGATGTTAGTCTAGAAATCGAAGAGGGTGAATTTGTTTCTATTGTGGGTAGTTCTGGCAGTGGAAAATCGACACTTTTAAATATGTTGGGAGGTTTGGACAGATTGACTAGTGGTGATATTTATATAAATAATAAAAAACTTGGAGATATGAAAGATGAGGAACTTACGATATTTAGAAGAAGAAATATAGGATTTGTATTTCAAAATTACAACTTAGTTCCAATATTGAATGTTTATGAAAATATAGTCTTACCAATTGAATTAGATGGGATGAAAATTGATGAAGAATATATAGATTCAATAATAAATACACTTGGACTTAATCAAAAATTGACAAATATGCCGAATAATTTGTCTGGAGGACAACAACAGCGTGTTGCTATAGCGAGGGCGATTGCGACAAAACCGGCAATAATTTTGGCGGATGAACCGACTGGAAATTTGGATAGCAAAACTAGTATGGATGTTATAGGCCTTTTGAAAATGACAAGCCAAAAATTCAACCAAACCATTGTAATGATTACACATAATGAAGAAATAGCACAGCTTGCTGATAGAATTATAAGAATTGAAGATGGAAAAATCGCAAGAGGTGATAAGTAATGAAGTTTGAAAACAATAATAAAGAGATAATAAAAAAAATTACGAATAGATCGCTCAAATCAAATAAAACTAGAAATATTTTTGTAGTGATAGCAATAGTTTTGACGACTTTTATGCTTACATGTGTATTTACTTTGGGGATAAGTTTTAATGAAAACTATCAACTTATGAATTTAAGAGATGCCGGTACTACAGCAAATACGTATTTAAATAATCCGATAGAGAAACAGATTTCAAAAATAAAAAATTTAAATATAACAGATTCTATAGGAAGAGAAATTAGTGTTGGGAATGTAGATTCAAATAAATTAAAGAAAAATGAGCAAAATATAGAGCTTGAATATATAGATAACGAAGCTTGGGAAAAACAAATTAAGCCAGCAGTTGGCGATATAAAAGGTAATTATCCAAATAAAGAAAATGAAATTATGTTGTCACAGTCTGTAATAGACTTGTTAAAATTAAAAAATATAGAGCCAGGAGATAAAATTATATTAAATTGTAATATAAATAAAAAAATAGAACAAATAGAATTTGTGATAAGTGGGACTTATACAGATTATTCAATGGTCAAAAGAAGTAACATCGATAAATTAGCATATGTATCAAATGATTTCATACAAAAACACAATTTATCATTAGAAAAAAACGGTATGCTTACTATTGATGTAAAAGATGCAGAAAAAGATAGTGCAGCAGAAGTATTAAAACAAAACATAAATTTAAATAAAAATCAATCATTTACTTATTTATATACACAATCAAATTCACAACAAAATGCTATGATAACTTCTTTTGCTATGGTGGGGATTATAAGTCTATTTATGATTTTAAGCGGGTATTTATTAATTTATAATATATTATATATTGCAGTAACAAAAGACATACAATTTTATGGAATGTTAAAAACTATAGGTGCTTCACCGAAACAAATTAAGAAAATAGTCAAGGGACAAGGATTAAAACTTTCAATAATAGGGATTCCAATCGGTATAATTTTGGCAGTAATAGTTTCATTTTTAATTGTTCCAACGGCTTTAAAAGGTTTTAGTGCAGGGACATATTATGAAGGTATGATGCCTACACAAGCACATTTTACGCCAATTGTATTTATAGGAACAATATTATTTTCACTATTTACAGTTTGGGTAAGTTGTGTAAAACCTGCTAAAATAGCGAGTAAAATTTCACCTACAGAAGCACTTAATTATACGGGGAAGAAAAGTAAAAAACAAAAGAAGAATAGAAAATCTACAAAGGGCGGTAAGTTATACAAAATGGCTTGGTACAATGTTTTTAGAGACGAAAAACGAGCGATACTAGTATTTTTATCATTATTTGTAGGGATTATGACTTTCTTAAGTGTAAATACTTTTATAAGTAGTTTGAGTTTGGAAAATTATATTAGTGAATATTATCCACATGATTTTGAGATAGTTGATACAAAAGAAAGCAGTTCTGATGAAATAGATAAAAAAATTGATGAAATTAAAGATATAGATGGTGTTACTTCAGTAAATGCAATAAAATTTGCTAGATTAAACCTAGGTTTTAATAAAAATATACTTATGCCATCACTAGAAAATTCATACAAAACATATTCAGATCCAGATACTTACAAGAAACAATTAAATAAATATATAGA
>CAJKKA010000096.1 GCA_905200315.1 uncultured Clostridium sp. | reverse complement strand
ATTTCCTTTTTCTTCGACATATATTTTTTTTTATACATCTCTTTTTAATACTCATTATAAAATAATTACTTTTCATTTCAATAAATTTATTTATTAGATATTTTAATTTTTATTTTTGTTTATTTTTTTATATGAAATTTAATTTTTGATTAAAATTTTATTCAAAAAATAAAAAAAGAATATTTCAGTTTTCTTTAAAATTTATACTAAAACATTCTTTTATACTTTTTATTTAGCCTAATATGCACTTTTAATTTTATTTTTTGTATCTTCATCTATGATATTTCTCATATATTTTAATGTATCATCATCTTCAAAATACTTTTTACCATAAGTTAAGTTAAACTCATAGTCAAAATCCTTTGGATTTGTACCTTGATTATGTTGAACAATAGTCTCTAATTTATCCATAGCCTTTACAAGTTTAGCTTCTTTTGTCGCACATTTATTATACTCCGCCCATAAATCATAAATTTGTTTGCTTATACTCTCTGGCAATACTTTTAACATTCTATTCATTGCTCTTTCTTCCATCTCTGATTTATTATCATTATCATGTTGTAAAGTAGCTGATATGTCTCCATCATAAAGCTCTCCCAAATCATGAACTAAGCTCATCTTAATAGCTTTATTTATATCAATATCTTTAAAATCTTCCTCTAAGACCATTAACAGCATTGCCAATCTCCAAGAGTGCTCTGCCGTAGATTCTCTACGTCCAGTTTTTGTCCAAGCTGTTCTTGTAACTGATTTTAAATTTTCTATTTCCTTAATGAATTCAATAATTTTATTAATATTCTCCATGTCAATCCTCCTCTATATGTATTTAATGAAAGTTTATCATTTTCTTATTATTAATTTAAATGACATATGTCATGCATATATGATTTATCATAGTGCCCCTTGGCATACATATTTTCTTCCATGGTACCGACCCCGTATCGCTTTTTTATTTTTTATTTTTATTTTTTATTTTTATTTTTAATTTTTATTTTGCCCACGAAAAGTTGACGACCCGTATAAGACACGTTAAGTACAAAGTTTTTAACTATTTGTTTAAATGAAATTTAAAAAAATGGTCACTATTAGCAACCATTTTTTTTATAAATATTAATATAATATATCTTCTTCTTTGAGTTCTTTTTTTATCTCTTCTAATACTTTTTCATCAGGAACTTCTATAGTATGAATATGATAATCCTTTGACAAACTTGATAATTGTTTAAATCCATTTTCCCTACTTTTGTTCATAAATGTTTTTATATCTCTATTTGAAGAGAGATTTAACTCTGCTTTTATACTTCCATAAGTTGGGTGATCCACTATAACATCTTTAACTTTTCCACCTAAATCTATTATAGTTTGTAATTCTAATAAAAGGTGTTCATCACTAGTATGATTTTTACATTTTATTTCAAATTCTTTATTTTTAGTTGTATATATTATATAGCCATTAGATGTAGCTAATATATCTGCTCCTGATGCTCTAAGCAAAGCAATATCTTTTACAATAACTTGTCTAGTTACATTAAGCTCTTTTGCTAAATCTACACCTTTAACTGGTCTATCAGATGTTTTTAATATACGAAGTAAACTTTCCCTTCTCCTATTGCTATTCATAATACACCTTCTTCTTAAATAATCAATTCATCCATCTTTTTATTATTCTATATATAAATTTATCATAAATCAATACGTTATTTTTACTAAAAATATACATTTTTTTCCTTGTCTGCTTTCCATCTCAATGCTACAATGAATTTACAGGTGTATATACACTTGTAAATTCATTTATAAGAAAAGGGTGTAATTTATGGGTAAAAATTTATCTGAAAAAATATTAAAATTAAAAAAAGAAAAAAACGCTATCATTCTAGCTCATTTATATCAAACGCCAGAAATCCAAGAAATTGCTGATTATGTTGGCGATTCTTACTATTTAAGTAAAATTGCACGTGATTGCAAAGAAGATTTAATTATATTCTGCGGAGTTAAATTTATGGGGGAAAGTGCTAAAATCTTATCTCCACAAAAAACAATTATTTTGCCAGCTACTAATGCAGGTTGCCCTATGGCTGATATGGCATGTGTTGAAGATTTAGAAGAAATGATCAAACTTTATCCAGATGCTTTTAAAGTTTGTTATATAAATTCATCTTATGAAGTTAAGGCTCTTTGTGATGTTTCTGTGACATCTTCTAGTGCCTTGGATATATTAAAAAATGTTGAAAACAAACAAATATTATTTCTACCTGATAGAAATTTAGGCAGCTATATTGCTGAATTTTTCCCAGAAAAAGAATTTATTTTCTGGCAAGGTTTCTGTCCTACTCATGAAAGAATAAGTGTGGAAGATATTTTAACAGCTAAAGAAAAGCATCCACAAGTTAAAGTTTTAGCTCATCCTGAATGTAATAAAGAAGTTAGAGATTTATGTGATTATATTGGAAGTACTAGTGGGATTATAGATTTTGCCACTAAATGTGAAGATGAAGAATTTATAATTTGTACTGAAGAAGGAATTTTATATGAATTAGAAAAAAATAATCCAAATAAAAAGTTCTACTTCCCAGAAAGAATTGTCTGTCCTAATATGAAAAAGACTAATTTACAAAATGTTTATGATGCTTTATGTGGAAAAGTTGAAGAAGTTGTGCTAGACGAAGAGATTGCTAAAAAAGCTTTAACATCTCTAGAAAATATGCACAAATTAAAGGAGATGGTTCTTTGTGGAGAATAAATATGTTGATGTTTTAATTGTGGGATCTGGTGTTGCTGGATTATACTCAGCTTTAAATCTTCGTGATGATTTAGATGTGATGGTCGTATCAAAAGATAAAATAGATTGTACCAATACATCTCTTGCCCAAGGAGGTATATCTGTTGCTAGAGATGTAAATGATGTACCTTATTTTATTGAAGATACATTAAAAGCAGGTCAATATAAAAATGATGTACAAGCTGTAAAAGTTTTAACTAAAGAATCAATTGAAAATGTGGATAGTTTAGTAGCTTTAGGTTTAGATGTTGACAAAGATGATGAAGGTAACTGGGATTATACTAAAGAAGGTGCCCACTGTGTAAATAGAATTATACATACTCAAGATAACACTGGTGAAAATGTGGAAAAAACCCTTGTTGAAAATGTTTTAAATAGAAAAAATATAAAAGTTTATGAAGATACTTTCCTTGTTGATATTATTGAAAAAAATAATAAATGCATTGGTGCTATTTTATTTAAAGACAATAAGCAAATCAATGTTTTTGCCAAATCAGTAATTCTTGCTTGTGGTGGAATTGGTGGATTATATAAAAACTCCACTAGTCAAAGAATTTTAAAAGGAGACGGCTTGGCTGTTGCCCTTAGACATGATGTAGAACTTAAAGATATCAACTATATTCAAATTCATCCAACTGCTTTTTATGATGAATCTGATGATGAAAGAAGATTTTTAATATCTGAATCTGTAAGAGGTGAAGGCGGAAAGCTTTACAATATAAATGGTGAAAGATTTGTAGATGAACTTCAACCTAGAGATGTGGTTTCTCAAGCAATTTTTAAAGAAATGGAAAAAACTAATTCTCCTTATGTACTGCTTGATATAAGTTTCTTAGATGAAAATTATTTAAAAAATAGATTTTCTACAATTTATAATAAGTGTTTAGAAAAAGGAACTGATATAACTAAAGAACCTATTAAAGTTTCTCCTGCTCAACATTATTTTATGGGTGGAATTAAGGTCAACTTAGATAGTGAAACTTCCATGGAAAATTTATATGCTGTAGGTGAAACTGCTTGTACTGGCATACATGGTGCTAACAGGCTTGCTAGTAATTCACTACTTGAAGGTCTTGTATTTTCTAAAAGAGCCGCCAACTTAATCAACCATAAAACAGATACTTTTAATCTTACAAAAATAGATATTGATAGAATATATAAATCACAAAAAGAAATTGAAGAAGATAATAGAATATTAGTTGTAAACGCAATCAAAGAAAAAGGTGGAGTAATTGATGATTAATTTTTTAGTTGTAGATAAAATAATTAAAGAAGCTTTGATAGAAGATATTCCTGTAGAAGATATAAGTACAAACTCTGTAATAAGTGAAGATAGTATATCTACCATTGACTTAATTTGCAAAGAGGAAGGCATTATTGCAGGTCTTAAAGTTTTTGAAAGAGTTTTTAAAATACTTGGTGATGTAGAGGTTACTTTTTTCAAAAATGATGGTGATAAAGTTTATCCAAAGGATAAAATTGCTCTTTTAAAAGGCAATACTAGAAATATTTTAAAAGGTGAACGTGTTGCCCTTAATTTATTACAAAGAATGAGCGGTATTGCCACTCTTACAAATAAATATGTAAAAGAAATTGAAAATACTAATGCTAAATTATTAGATACTAGAAAAACAACGCCAAACTTAAAAATCCTTGAAAAGTATGCAGTAAAAGTTGGTGGTGGTCATAACCACAGATTTAATTTATCTGATGGTGTTATGTTAAAAGACAACCATATTTCAGCTGCTGGTGGTATAAAAAACGCTGTTAAACTTTGTCGTGAAAATTCTTCTTTTGTAAGAAAAATTGAAGTTGAAACAGAAAATTTAGAAATGGTTAAAGAAGCTATTGAAGCTAAGGCAGATATTATCATGCTGGACAATATGAGTTTAGATATGGCTAAAGAAGCTATCGAAATAATTGACCATAAAGCTACTATTGAGTTTTCTGGCAATGTATCTTTAGAAAATATAAAATCCATTGCTCATATTGGTGTGGACTTTATCTCTGTTGGAGCTCTTACTCATTCTGCTAAAATTCTTGATCTTAGCATGAAAAATTTAAAAAATATATAATTTCCTTATTAAAAAATAACTTTAGATAAATATTAGTCTAAAGTTATTTTTTATTTCCACATCATTACTATTGACATAAATATTTGTAATAGCTATTATAGTTTAGTGCAAAACATATTTTAGGAGGTCTATCTTTGACAAATAAAAAGAAACTTAAATTAGGATTTGATATTGGAAGAATAAATCATATAATTTCAAGAAAAGTGGATGCTGCTATAATTAATGCCATCTCTGATAATTTAACTGTATCTCAAGCATATGTTATAGATTTTATTTCTATGGCTGGCAAAGATAAGGATATATTCCAAAAAGATTTGGAAAAGCATTTTGATTTAAAGCGTTCTTCCATTAGCCTTATGCTAAATAATATGGAAAAAAATGATTTAATCCAAAGAGTTCCCGTTGCAGAAGATGCCCGTTTGAAAAAAATTATTTTAACATAAAAAGCGCTTTTACTTAATAAAAATATTTCTAATGCTATTGATTCAATTGAAAATAAATTATCTGATTCTTTAACATTAGAAGAAATAAATACATTTTATAAAGTACTTGATAAAATAAGAAATAATTTAGAATAATCATATTAAATTTAATGGTTATTCTACATAAATATAGTTTTGTACAAAACATAAATAAAAAGGAGATTAACATATGTCAAAAGTATCTAATTTTACAGAAGGCAAAATATTCTCGCCTTTATTAAAATTTACAATACCCATATTAATGGCTCTATTTTTACAGACAATGTATGGAGCAGTTGATTTACTTATAGTTGGTCAATTTGGTAATGCAGCTGATGTGTCTGCAGTTTCAACAGGTAGCCAAGTTATGTATGCTATAACATCAATGATTACAGGATTAACAATGGGTATTACTATATTAATCGGTCAAAAACTTGGTGAAGGTAAAAGAAAAGAAGCAGGAAATGTTGTTGGTAGTGGTATATCAATATTTGCTATTATTGCAGTTATTATAACTATTGTAGTTGTTACTTTTTCACCATCTATTGCAACTTTAATGCACGCACCTACAGAAGCTTTTAATGATACAGTTTCTTATTTAAAAATATGCGCTATGGGTGCTGTATTTGTAGTTTCTTACAATGTTATAGGTGGAGTGTTTAGAGGACTAGGAGATTCTAAAACACCTCTTATTACTGTTGGTATAGCATGTGCAGTAAATATAATAGGTGACTTAGTCTTTGTTAGTGTATTTAAAATGGCATCAGTTGGGGCAGCTTGTGCCACAGTACTTGCTCAGTCAACAAGTGTTATTTTATCTTTAATATTAATCAAAAGACGTGGTCTTCCTTTTGAGTTTTCTAGAAAAAGTATAAAATTCCATAAAAACTTAACTTCTAGAATAATTAAATATGGTGCACCAATTGCTCTTCAAGATGTTCTAGGCGCGACGGACACCGCGACATCGACATCATCGCGCGGTCGCCCGACTTGCGCA
>CAJKKA010000095.1 GCA_905200315.1 uncultured Clostridium sp. | reverse complement strand
CTAGAATGTGCGCTTACTTCATTGGCTGTGGATGAGCCTTTAGAATATGCAAGATTATATCTCGATGGCAATTTACAGATGTGGGTGGATGCAGAAGATTCACTTGAATTATAGAACAAGAATAACGGGTAGAAAACTTCTGATGCCCATTTTACAAGGGGTTCGAGTTTTTTATGTCTGCTGGCGCTATTTCTCTGCTGGAGTACTATTTTCGGGATAATGGCGAAAGGCTTTAGCGGTATAGTTAGAAGCACCGTTTCCATATTTTGTATTGGTTATGGTTTTTATATAATCGCTGGAATAATAGTCAATTGTAGAGCAAATGAAATAGACACAGGGGATTAAGGAAGAGTTGAAGGCAGATAAACAGATGGAATGGGTAGCAAATAAATACTATACAAGAGTGTGAAAAGGGAATTTTGAATAAGGAGATGATTTGGCAATAAGGTGCAGTAATCTGGTGGAAAGCAAGTCTGAAAATGGCTTGCTTTTTGCTTTACAATGTGGTTAGTTGATGTATATAATTATGATAAAGAGATAAAATTGATTTTTATATTTTGGTTCGATATTGTGATGCAGTTTTTCTATATTAAAAAATATACGAGGTTATAATGAAGAATAAAAGTTATGATTATATCTTTGGAAATGGAAAATTTAATACTTGGTTCAACATTATAGTTAGTATTATTAGTTGTTCAGCAATATCGTTTTGTTTAACCGAACTTTTGTTTTCCTTTGATTTTAAAGTGAGTTTTCAAAAAGCACTGATTTTTACCATACTTTTTGTGATTTTTTTATTATTGTTTTATTACTTTATAAAACAACGTACTTATAAACTATTCGATCAAAAAATAACATATGGATTTAGGGAACGAAAAATTTTGTATGCGGATATCCATTCATTAGTTTTTACACTATCCTCCAGACCTAAAGGAATATATGATATTGGACTGGGAGAACCATACCTATACATAAAAGAAAATGGGAAGAAAAAATATATATGCAATATTACAATTTATTTGGCATATCCAAGTGTTATACAAAAAAGATATGATATCAATATAAGCAATGGGCAGATAGGAATGTCTCCTGCCTACAGTTTTAACTGTTATGATATAAAAAGTATTTTCAATTTAATACATCATTCAAAAGCAAATATTTATGTGACGAAGAGTTTTCTTCTCTTTAATAATTGGACAATAAACAGATTTTGCAAAGAATACAATATCTCTATGGAAATGGTTCAGCTTATAAATGATGGAAACTAATGTAAAAAATTTGTATTGTATTGAACTTTAGAAAACCTTTTTATGAGAAAGGAAAGCATATGCAAGAATATTATAAAATATATTTTCCTTATTCCAAAGAATATTTATTGGAACAGATTAAGAAGACTACAAAACCATTATGTATTTCAAACCAGGCTTATAGAGATATGGCACTTGCAGCCTACAAAGAAGAGGATAATACCTTATGTATCGGATATGCAGCAGGAAGTATGACAGGCGGTGGCTGGGAAATGCTCCAGACACATATAAAAAGCTATGGGGGAGATGTAATGCTGGAAGGTACGTTTGTGCTTTTGCCATACATAAAAAAAGCTGCACTATTTTTTCTGCTCATAGTGATTTTATTTGCATTGTTTTTTTCTCAGGGAGATTTATTGATTTTAACAGAATGTCTGATTTTATTTATGTTTCCATTATATCTGCTGTATAGGAATATTTCTAAGATAGGAAAATGTGAAGAAGGGCGACGGCTTGTTTTATTATATCTGGAAAAGGTGCTTCATGCAAATGTGGAAATATCCGTAGAGGAAGAATAAAGAAATGATAGGGGAAAACGAGAATGAAAAAGATTAATGAACAAACAAAAAGTTTTTTACTATACGGTATAGAAGATGTGATTAAGCCGAAAGAAATCTACAAATTAGATGGAGCAATCTTGTTTCTAGTATTTTTATTTTTCTTTTTATCTGAATCAGCTCCATCACCGTTTTTTTCAAAAGTATTTTTAGTTATTGTTTATCTTGGATTCGTGATTCTTAGTTTTTCAAGAACAGAAGTGACAGGGAAAAAGGTTTTTTGGATCATTGGAATACAAAGTCTGACGTTTTCTATTTTGTTCTGTTGGGCAGCAACTATCCTCATGCTGACAACTATGAAAGAAGAATATTATAAGAGGTATCTAACCATACTCGTTATCATTTACATACTGGTAATCGCTGCATACATTTTTCTTATAATAACTTTGATTAAAAAAGATATCTACAATCCATCTTCTTCCAAAAAGCTGGCTGGAGGATGGTGTATTACTAGTTTTGTATTGCTTGGAATGGGTGTCGCAAAAGTACTTAGTAGCAGCGTTGAATATACAGCCATGATTAGAATTGCAAGCCTTTGTTCCTATTTTTGTTCTTTGGGTTCTATCTTAGGAGTTTTTCACCTGGTAAAGTATTTTGCTGTCAAAAAATGGGAGGTTGAAAAATGAATATTTTTATGAAAAGAATATAGATGAAAATAATTATAGCATCCAGGAAGAAGGATGGCTGGGAATTTTATTTTTGGTTGGAACTATATTTTTCTCAGGATTACTTTTGTATGGTTTTATAGACGGACAGGCGGATTTTTCAGTTATAGTGGCGTATGGAATATTGATTGCTTTTTCTGGAATCTGTACCCTGCATTTGTTCCTGTGGAGAGTCAAGGTAAATCATGATGTAATTGAATACCGGTCGTTTTTTGGAAAAAAATATTATAAATTTTCAGATATAACAAGAAGTGTACATAAAGAAAATGGTACATTGGAAATATATGCAGGGGACAAAATAATATTCAAATTTGATGAAAACATAAGCGCATCATTGTTTGCAAATAGTCTGTCTAAGCATAAAATTTCACAAGAAACATGGTTGAGTTGTAGAGATAAAAAGTGCATCATAAGACCAAAAGAAAGCCACTATGTTCTGCCAGGCATTTTCTTTTTATATTTGGTTTACAATAGTGTGATACTTGTATTCAATGCAAAAGAAACAGCTTTTGTTTTCCTTTTATTCTCTCTTGTACCGGGAGGTATATTTTTCTATTTTTTAATGGACAAAACAATTGTCAAGGATGGATGGCTATATAGAAATGGATTTTTAAGGAAGAACTGTAAAATAAGATTAACGGATATTACCCAGATGAAAAGAAAAAAGAATTTATTTGGAGAAGCTCTTATTTTATATAAAAATCAGAAAAAAATCGCTAAAATTTCTGCCCGAAATAGAAATGTGGACTGGCTGCAAGTAAAGATTGCAGAAATAAAAAAGGATAAGAAGAAATTAGAACGTAAAAAATGAAAAATGTGAATAATATAGGGAGATTGAGTTTATGGATAATGTCATTAGATTAAGTAAATTTGTAAAAAATTTAGGAATAGTAACAACAGTTCTTTTTTTAATAATCGTACTGGTAACATTTGTTACAGGAAATATGGGGGTTGCGATATGTTTTATGCCTTTTGTATTTTTAGGTATTGCTTTAATTTTGGCATACAAGAAACAAATAATTGTAGTAAATGAAGATGAAATTGTATTTAGCTATCTGGTTAAGAAAACTCAGCATATAAAATATAATGATATTCGTTGTATTTTAATGATTCCATTAAATGGTAGAACAGATGTCATATTAATTGATAAGATGTACAATAGACTTGTTACTCTGGAGCAAGTGTATGTAAATTATGATATTTTATATGATACACTTATAAAACATGAAATAGATCTTGTGGATTTTGGTGAGTTAGTTGAACAGAACAAAGATGTATCAAAGTATGTACCTGCTTTAAACTGGATAGAAAAGAATTTCTATAAATCTATATGTAATGAGAATACAACTATCAAAAATATGTCAAAAACAATAGAAAAAGAAAAGCGTAAAAAAACAAAGCAATTTTTAAAAGCTTTAGGTTGGATTCTAATAATTGCTGATGCGGTAGCATTTTTTATTGGTGGCAAAACAATGTTAGTTATATTTATAATGGTTTTGATGATTACATATGCAGTGTATATAAAATATTATCCATATATATTTATAGAAGTCACCACAAAAAAAGGACAAGAACTGGCGTATCAATTACCATTTATGGGTGCAGCAATAGCAATGCTTTTATCCCTGAATACGAGTAAACTCTTTAATTATGAATTTGGAAACTATATGAAGATTACGGCAATTATTACTGCTTTACTTGCACTGCCATTTATTATTAAATCTTTAAAAACAGATGTACCACAGAAATTTGGACGTAAACTTTCAGTTGTATTTGCTGCTTTTATAATCGCATTTACAATTAGCTTCCCAATAAATTTTTTATTTACATTTGATGGGGCAACTCATGAAATTGCAATTGTAACAGACAAAAAGATTAGCAGTGGTAAAACTAGAGATAGAGAGTTATATGTAAGTTGTAATGGTAAAAGAGAAATATATACTGTTTCAAACAGTGAATATGAAAATACATCAATAGGCGATAGTAAAAGAATTTGTAGAAGAAAAAGTGCATTAGGATTGGAATATAGTACGATACATGATTAATATTTATTTAAAGATAAGGAAGGAATATATAAGATGAAAATATTGTTAGCAGTAGTTGGAGGATTATTATTACTGATATTCCCTTTTATAGTTATGAAAAAAGCAAAAGTAACAAAAGAAGAAAATACTGATGAAGCAAGGAAAAAATTTAATGTGTTTCTCATTTGTATGATACCTGTTCCTCTAATAGGCTTCATATTTCTTTTAATAGGGCTTAGAAGTTTTTTATAAAATTAAATAAAGGAGAAAAATGTTAAAAAACAATGATATATCAATACCAGAAGCCTGCTATGCAGATTTATGTAAGGTGGGTTTTTTTGAAAGAAAACAGGTTAAATTAACAATTATATGGAATGAAAAAATAAGCAGAAATAAACAAATACTTACACTTAAGAAGTTATATCCTGAATTAAATAAAGTGTCTACAGTTGAAATCTATAAAATTACAAAAAAACGAAGAAATGGCAATTTGCAGAGATGGGATGGGGATTTGCTGTTGACTTTTCGCATAAAGCAGAAAAAGCGGGGATAAAAATATTGTTAGAAGAATAACTAAAAATCTTGCTAATGTATAAGTTAAGTAAAAAATAGAATGAAAAATAATCATATAGCAGAGGAGATTGGGTAATATGAAGGAACAAAAGAAATCTTCTTGGGGAGCGGTTCTGGTGTCATTTTTAAAGGAATTTCTATTAAACTCATTCGAAGCCCCAGGTCATCTTTATTATGATGAAAATTTAACTAATGAAGGAAAAAGAAAGAAAAATTATATTTGGAGGGTGCTTCTACTGGTGACTGCGGTAGGAGTAGCTTTGCTTCCTGTTATAGCTTGGAACATGTTTGTTCCAGATGTGCTATGGGCAAAAATAGTTACCGTTGTAGTGTGTGAAGGCTATGTTGTTTTTATAGTAAGTATGGAGATTATCCAAATAAAGGATGAGCTAAAGGAAGATATGTTAAAAATAGGGGGATATAAAATTACTCCCAAAGGAAGTATTTCCCTATTTAAAGAAATTGATTTTAAGATTGCTCAAACAGAGTATTCTTATACAATATTGATTTCTAAGAAACCTTTAAAATGGCTTTATAAGAAGTTTTATGTTACAATCTATGGAAGACATGGAAAAGTAAAAAAGATTGAATTGGTTCGAGCAGACAAAAAGTATTCTACGAAATATGAGACAATGAATGGTACAGTCTTAGAAAAGTTGCAAGAAGAAAATAATAGGTTTTTAAGGAAATGCTTAGGTACTCCCAGTAAAAAGAGTATGACAGGCGTCGAATATTATTATGAGTGGGGACAAATACAATCCTTCTATGATGATCGTTCTTGTCAAACAGGAATTGTAATTATGTTTTAAAATAAGGAATATTGTATCTCTTGCTTCCGTATGCAGAAAGATTACATCGGTACAGAGAAATGTGGTAGTGATACACCAAAGAACACAGGCGAAACCTTATATCTCGGTTCCACAAGTAGCGAATCTTTCAAAAGAGAGAGATGGGTAAAACTTCGCTGTTTATATAATAGTAGGGGACGATGTTTTATCCCCTGCTATTATACGTTTTTTAGCATGTTTTCACCAATATTGCTTGGTACCTAACCGATTTTTCAAATAACATCTGATTCCAAGATATACTCCCTGAGAAAGTACGAAAAGCAATAGAAGATTTACGGAAAGTGCTTTTTTAATTGCTTCTCCAAAATAAATGATGACAGCAGCACTTGTCAGTATCATCAGTAGA
>CAJKKA010000094.1 GCA_905200315.1 uncultured Clostridium sp. | reverse complement strand
AAGAAGACTTAATTAAACTTAATAATAAACTTACACTAGAAGAACATAATAACGCTTCTATTCAAGCAAAAATTGCAAAGCAAAAGCATATTATAAAAACCACTTTCTTTGAAACACAAAATTTAATTATTGAAGCTTATTTTAATAATTACTTTAATTCTATAAAAACAATAGAAGAAGTAGATAACTTTAGAAGAAAATTATATAACTATAAAAATTTAATAGGAATTACAGAAGATTACTTTTTCTTTAATAATTATTATATTAAAATGATGGAAAAACTTGAAGATAAAAAAACAGCTATTGAAAATGGTGTTGAATATATAATTAATGCAAATACTCATATTGTTTCTGCAAAACAAAATAAAATTGCTTTATTTTTTAAAGCAATTAAAGATTTTTTATTTGGAAATGCTAGTGAATATCAAAAAATTTAAAAGAATTAAAATGCTTTCGCATTTTAATTCTTTTTTTATATTATAGGTGATTTTTGTTTTGAATGTAGATGTCAACGTCCCCTACATCCAAAGCATAAATTTCCTATAATAACGTTGTAGTGGTCGACGCCTCTGTCGACCATCATTTCTTTTTCTCTTTCAATTTGAGGTTAAAAGTTGTAATTTAGAGGAATCCCTTTGAATATTTGCTTTAATTTCAAACCTCCAACCTCTAATTTCCAATATTCATTCAATGCAAGTTTCGTTTCACTATAAATTTTTAAGATATTTATTTTTTATAAATTTTTGTTACTTCTTTTAAATCTTCCCAAAATTCTATTTTTTTTGTTTCGTCTCTTAACAGTGCTGCGGGGTGCCATGTTGGCATATATTTTATTCCATTTTTTTCTATCCATTTCCCTCTAGCTTGAGATATTTTGTATTCTTCACCTAATATATTTTTTAATGCAGTGCTTCCCAGTAATACTATTATTTTTGGTTTTACTAATATTACTTGATTTCGTAAATAATCTAAACATGCTTTACTTTCATCCGCTTCTGGTACCCTATTCTTAGGTGGTCTACATTTCACAATATTTGCAATATATACTTCTTCTCTATTTATTTCTAACCCTTGAAATGCTTTATCCATAAGTTTTCCCGCTTTTCCTACAAATGGAATCCCTTGTAAATCTTCGTCTGCTCCTGGACCTTCTCCTATAAACATTATATCTGCATTTTTGTTGCCAACTCCAAATACTATGTTTTTTCTATTATCACATAATTTACATTTTTTACAATTGATTATTGATTTTTCTAGTTCTTCCCAATTATCGTACATTTATTCCTCCATTTTTTCTGTATATTATATGTAATTTTATTTATTTTACATTAAAATATTTATATTTACAATACATTTAATAGACAAAAAATAAACTAAAAATAATTTATGGAGCACACTGTGTTCCTCTACACAATTCTTATTCTATTTTTTGTTAACATTTTTTTAAACTGTAACAATATTAGCTTAAATAATTCTAAAATTCTTGAAATCTTTTATTTGATGTTATATAATTACAATCAAATTTATTTAGAGAATGGAGGCTTTTTTAGTATGGCTTATAATTTTAAAGAAGTAGAAAAAAAGTGGCAAGAAAAGTGGTATAAAGAAGGTACTTTTAATGCTGATTCTAGCTTTACTAATCCTAAAAAATGGTATGGTTTAATAGAATTTCCTTATCCTTCTGGACAAGGTTTGCATGTTGGTCACCCTAGAAGTTATACTGCTCTTGATATTATTGCAAGAAAAAGAAGAATGCAAGGTTACAATGTTTTGTTTCCAATTGGTTTTGATGCTTTTGGTTTACCTGCAGAAAACTTTGCTATTAAAAATCATGTTCATCCAAAAATTACAACAGAGAAAAACATTGCACATTTTAAAGAGCAATTAAAATCTATTGGTTTTTCTTTTGATTGGTCAAGAGAAATAAATACAACAGATCCAAATTATTATAAATGGACTCAATGGATTTTTATACAATTATTCAAAAAAGGACTTGCTTATAAAACAACAATGCCTATTAACTTTTGCACTGGTTGTAAAGTTGGCTTAGCAAACGAAGAAGTTGTAAATGGTGTTTGTGAAAGATGCGGTAGCCCTGTTGTTCAAAAAGAAAAATCTGAATGGATGCTTAAAATTACCGAATATGCACAAAGATTAATTGATGATTTAGATAACCTAGACTTTTTAGACAAAATTAAAACTCAACAAAAGAACTGGATTGGTAGAAGTGAAGGTGCTGAAGTTAAATTCAAAATTTCTGGAACAGAAGATGAGCTTACAGTTTACACAACAAGACCAGACACTTTATTTGGTGCAACATATATGGTAATTGCTCCTGAACATAAATTAATAGAAAAATATTCTTCAAAAATTACCAATATGGATGAAATTGAAGATTATAAAAAACAAGCAAGTTTAAAATCTGATTTTGAAAGAGCAGAAATTAACAAAGATAAAACTGGTGTAGAAATTAAAGGAATTAAAGCTATTAATCCTTTAACTGGAACTGAAATTCCAGTTTGGATTTCTGATTATGTTTTAAGTACATATGGAACTGGTGCTATAATGGCTGTCCCTGCACATGATACAAGAGACTATGAATTTGCTACAAAATTCAATTTACCAATTATTCAAGTTGTAGATGGGGATAATGTTGATTTAAGCAAAGAAGCATTCACAGATGTATCCACAGGAAAACTTATTAATTCTGGATTTTTAAATGGTCTTGAAGTAAAAGATGCTAAGAAAAAAGTTATTGAATATTTAGAAGAACATAATATTGGAGCAAAAAAAGTTAATTATAAATTACGTGATTGGGTATTTTCTAGACAACGTTATTGGGGAGAGCCTATTCCAATGGTTCATTGTGAAAAATGTGGATGGGTTCCAATACCTGAAGAAGAATTACCACTTCAATTACCAGAAGTAGAAGATTTTGAACCTGGAGAAAATGGAGAATCTCCACTTGCAAAAATGACAGATTGGATTAATACAACATGTCCACATTGTGGAGCACCTGCTAAAAGAGAAACAGATACAATGCCTCAGTGGGCTGGTTCATCTTGGTATTTCTTAAGATATATGGACCCACACAACGATAAATCTTTAGCTTCAAAAGAAGCTTTAGAATATTGGTCACCTGTTGACTGGTATAATGGTGGTATGGAGCATACAACTCTACACTTACTATATTCAAGATTCTGGCATAAATTTTTATATGATATTGGTGTTGTTCCAACAAAAGAGCCATATCAAAAACGTACTTCTCATGGTATGATTTTAGGTGATAATGGTGAAAAAATGAGTAAATCCAAAGGTAATGTTATCAATCCAGATGACATTGTAGATGAATTTGGTGCAGATACTTTTAGAGTTTATGAAATGTTTATGGGACCATTTGACCAATCTGCAGCTTGGAGTATGGATAGTATTCGTGGATGTTCTAAATTCCTAGATAGAGTTTGGAATTTACAAACAATTTTAATTGATGGAGATGCATATTCTTCTGAAATGGAAAAAACAATGCATAAATCTATTAAAAAAGTTACAAACGATATAGAAGAAATGAAGTTTAATACTTGTGTTTCTACATTTATGACAATGGTTAATGAATTTTATAAACTAAAAAGAATAAATAAAGCTGAATTAAAAACATTTATTACATTGTTAAATCCATTTGCTCCACACATTACTGAAGAACTAAACAAAATTGCTGGATTTGAAGAAGATATTTCAACATATGAATGGCCAAGTTTTGATGAATCTAAAACAATAGATGATACTGTTACAATAGCAATTCAATTTAATGGAAAATTAAAGGGAACTATAGATGTCCAAAAAGATTCTGAAGAAGCTATTGTAAAAGAAAAAGTTCATAATGAAATAGATTCTAAATTAGATGGAAAGCAAGTTGTTAAAGAAATTTATGTAAAAAATAAAATTTACAATATAGTTGTAAAATAACTGAGAAAGAGAAATTCATCTTATCAATAAATGGATTTCTCTTTTTTTATATAATATATTATGCTATACTATATTTAATTATTATAAAGGAGCTTACACTTATGAAGAAAAAAATATTATTAATTTTATTTGTTTTAATTGCTATTATTATCATTACTTTTATTTTTAATTTTAAAAATCATTTAATCAATCCTATTTCTAAAAGCAAAAAGGAAACTATTAGTACATCAATAATATTGCATTCTAATAAAAATAATATTTATCAACTTCTTATAACTTTTTATGATGAAAATGGTATAGAAACTATTACAATTCCTAATACAGACTATCAAATTTCTGGATATGGAAAAAACAAAATAAGTATAGATTATAGTGCAAAATTTAACGAAGAATACACTTTTCATATAAAATCACAAAACAATAACACAATAGATAAAAAAATATTAATAAACCAAGATTTCATAGATAATATCTTAAAAATTGATTATGATAATAGTTTAACACAAAAAACATCTCTAGATATTTCAATTTTATCACCAAGCTCTTATTTTTATATAACTCAATATAAAATTGGGGAAAATGGAACTTGGCAAAATTACTCAAAGCCATTTTCTATAAACTCATATGACATATTAAATAAGAAATTATACAATTCTGATAAATCAACAATAACAATATATGCTAAAGGATTAGATAAAGATAACAATGAAGTATTAATTTCTAAAGATATTGCAAATTTAGATTTAGATATTCCTTCTGCTCCGTCAATTACTGTTTTAGATGTTGATGATTATCCTATATTAACAGATAAAGGAATATTATTAAATAGCAATATTTCTATCAATTATGATTCTAAGGAAGATATAATTAATTATTATAGCTTAGATAATGGAAATACATGGAATATATACACAGGAACTATAACCTCTAACAAACCTCTAATTTTAGCAAAAAGTGTAAAAAAAGAATCAGGATTATATACTCAAAGTAAATTGTTAGTAAATGCACGTGCAAAAAATGCTATTCATTCAGAATGGTATGATTCAAATATAAATACAAGTAAATATATTGATGGAACCCGTATATTAAATGTGGATAAAAGTGCTATAGGAAAAACTATTCAGTTTCTTATTACTGGTTATTCTAGCGATAATTGGCATTGTACAATATATTTTTATGATAAGAATTCTAACTTATTACTAAAAACCAGCAATAATTGGCTACAGTCATCAAAAAATGTTATTGTTCCTGAAAATTGTACTCAAATAAAAATTAAAGGAACTTATGACTTTACTTTTGGCTCTGGTATACACTTTCAAGAAATTAACTTATTATCAGACTAACCTCTACATCAAAATATAAAAAAGTGGCTTCGCCACCCGGGTCGTCGGGGACGCCGACCCCTACACTAAAAACAGAACTTTCCTATTACATAAAAAAGTGGCTTCGCCACGCTGGTCTCCCTAAGGACGCCGACCCCTACATACAAAACAGAAATTTCCTATAATATGAAAAGAGGACCAATAAATAATTGGTCCTCCCATTTTTGTGTGCAAAACTTTTTGCTTTTTAATGTTGGCTATCCTCTTTTCTTTTACATCTCTGATTTCCAACTGTGCAAGATGTTTTGCAAGCAGATTGGCATGAAGCCTGGCATTTGCCACAGCCACCTTTTTTAGCAGATTCTGCTAAATTGGCTTTGTTAATTGTCTTAATATGCTTCATATTTCTACTCCTTTCTAAAAAGAAAGTTAACAGTTACTTTTTTATTATACCTTATAAATTAATTAAAGTCTACTTTTTTCAATATTTTTTACTTTTTACAAACTTTTACTTGCACTATTTTTTTATTTTTCACCTTTTCAACCTTAAAATCTAGCTGATCTGTTTCTATTATTATGTTTTCTTTTGTCTTTGGTATTCTGCCCAATAAATCTATTAAATAACCTGATATTGTATCGTAATCTCCCTCTGGTATTTCTACATCAAATATTTTTTCTAAATCATATACTGCTAAACTTCCGTCTATTAAGTAGGTATTTGAATCTATCTCTACTACTTTGTTTTCTAAAGCATCATATTCATCATATATTTCGCCAACTATTTCTTCTAGTATGTCTTCCATTGTTACTATTCCAGAGGTTCCACCATGTTCTTCTATTACTATTGATATTTGTTTTTTGTTTTTTCGCATTTCTTCAAATAGTTTATCTACGGTTATTGTTTCCGGAACATAATATGCTTTTTTCATTAATTCTTTTATTTTTCTATTTTCATCTTTTTTTGAAAGCAAAATGTCTTTTATATATACTATTCCAACTATGTTATCTATTGTTTCCTCATATACAGGAATTCTGCTGTATCTTGTGTCTTCTAACAAAATATCTATTACTTCTTTTATTGTTAATTCCTTATCTAAAGCAAATACTTCT
>CAJKKA010000093.1 GCA_905200315.1 uncultured Clostridium sp. | reverse complement strand
TAAATAACAAGGGGGATTTTCACTAATGAGAATGTTTTATGACAAAGATGTAAGTATGGACGCATTAAAAGGGAAAAAAGTTGCAATACTAGGATATGGTAGTCAAGGCCATGCACATGCACAAAATTTAAGAGACAGTGGTGTAGATGTAGTAGTTGGTTTACATGATGGATCAAAATCAGCAGCTAGAGCTAAAGAAGATGGATTCGAAGTATTAAGCGTTGCAGATGCTACTAAAGCAGGGGATGTTGTAATGTGCTTATTACCAGACGAAGTTCAAAGAATAGTATATGCTGAAAGTATAAAAGATAATTTAAAAGAAGGTCAAACACTAGCATTTGCTCATGGATTTAATATACATTTTGGATATATAACTCCACCAGAATATGTAGACGTTATAATGGTTGCTCCGAAAGGACCAGGTCACTTAGTAAGAAGCGTATATAAAGAAGGAAGCGGTGTTCCAGATTTATTTGCAGTATATCAAAACTACACTGGAAAAGCTGAAGAAACAGTTTTAGCTTATGCAAAAGGTATAGGTGGTACTAGAGCTGGTGTTCTTGAAACTACATTCAAAGAAGAAACTGAAACAGATTTATTTGGTGAACAAGCTGTTCTTTGCGGTGGTTGCGAAGAATTAATAAAAGCAGGTTTTGAGACTTTAGTAGATGCTGGATACCAACCAGAAATAGCTTACTTCGAATGTTTACATGAAATGAAATTAATAGTTGACTTAATGTATGAAGGTGGACTTGAAAGAATGAACTATTCAGTAAGTGAAACTGCTGAATATGGTGGATATGTATCAGGTAAAAAAGTTATAGGTGAAGCTTCAAAAGCAGCAATGAAAGAAGTATTAGCTGATATACAAAGCGGAAAATTCGCTAAAGACTTCATAGCTGAAAGTGAAAGCGGATGCAAAAAATTCCATGCAATGAGAGAAGAACAATACAGTTCTCAAATATCTGAAACAGGTAGACAATTAAGAAGCATGATGACTTTCTTAAAAAAATAATTGGTAAATAAAATAATTGGTAAATAATTAGAGCTTTTAATATAAAAATTTAAGTATTATCTCATGTAGTTTCGGAATATTGGGAAAATTAAGGGAGATAATACTTAAATACTCTTAAATAGATAATTTTAAATAAATAGATAATTTTAAAACTTGGTAAAAATAATTAATAATCGATATTATAAAAAAATAAAAAATAGATAACTTTAAATAAAATTTTAACTTGGAAAAATAATTAATGCAATAACTGAAAACTAATAAATAACAGAGGCAAATAAAATGAAAATACGGAATTTCTTATAATGACTAAAGTTTAGATGACAAAAATATTTTAAGGGGGACGAGTTAATATGCAAGGTGCTAATCTAATAATAGAATGTCTAATAAAAGAAGGCGTAACAACTATGTTTGGTTATCCAGGAGGGACTGTAATACCTATATACGACGCATTATACGACTATACAGACAAAATAAAACATATTAGAACATCACACGAACAAGGTGCTGTTCATGCGGCAGATGGATATGCGAGAACTTCTGGAAAAACAGGTGTATGCGTAATAACATCAGGCCCAGGGGCTACAAATGCAGTTACTGGAATAGCCACTGCATATATGGATTCATCACCTCTTGTCATAATATCAGGGCAAGTTGGAACAAGTCTTCTTGGTAAAGACACATTCCAAGAAATAGACATAACAGGGGTGACTTACTCTATAACAAAACATAATTTCTTAGTTAGAAAATTAGAGGACCTTCCTAACATAATAAGAGAAGCGTTTATAATCGCAAATGAAGGAAGAAAAGGTCCAGTTCTTATAGATATACCTAAAAACTTACAAGTTACAGATTTAGATTACAACATGGACGATTATGTGCCATCATGTCAAAATAAAAAAACAAAAGACGAATTCCAAATAAAAGAAGAAAATGAAACTAAAAGCAAATTACAGGGTGCTGCTAATTTAATAAAACAATCTCAAAGACCTATAATATACGCAGGTGGAGGAGTAAAATCAGTAGATCAGTATAAACTACTAAAAGAATTTGCACAAAAAATAAATACGCCAGTACTAAATACGCTTATGGGGCTTGGCGGAATAGATAGAGCAAATCCGCTTTCTTTCGGACTTGTAGGAATGCACGGAAGTAGAGAAGCAAATCTAGCTATATCAAATTCAGATTTAGTTATATCTATAGGTGCTCGCTTTAGTGATAGAGTAATAGGAAACAAAGATGAATTTGCGAAAAATGCAAAAGTAATACAAATAGACATAGATTCATCAGAAATGAGCAAAAATATCCAAGCCGAAATAGAATTAGTGGGAGATTTAAGTGACGTGCTTAGTGGTCTTTTAGAAAAAGTAGAAGAAAAAGACAATGCAACATGGTTAAAAGAAATAGATGGATTTAAAGACACTGGTCATAAAATAGACGAAAAAGCATTCCATCCGAAAAATATATTAGAAGCATTTAATAAAAAATTAGGAAGCAAAAACACAACAGTAGTAACAGACGTCGGCCAACATCAAATGTGGACAGCACAATACTGGCAATTTGAAGAAGGAAGAAGCTATATAACATCAGGTGGACTAGGCACAATGGGATTTGGTCTAGGAGGAGCAATAGGAACAAAATTAGGAACTCCAGAAAAAAATGTGTTATTAGTAACAGGAGACGGTAGCTTTAAAATGAACTGCAATGAACTTGCAACAGTTGCAACACAAAATCTTCCTATAGTAATACTATTATTCAACAACAATGCACTAGGAATGGTTAGACAATGGCAAAACTTATTCTCAGATAAGAGATATTCAGAAACAGATATATACGATAAAACAGATTACATAATGCTTGCAAATGCATATGGAATCGAAGGTCACAAAGCACAAAATCTAGACGAATTAAACGAAATACTAGGTAGTTTAATATTAGACAAACCAGTATTTGTGGAATGTAAAATAGATCACGATATAAATGTGTTCCCAATCGTTCCACCAAATGATAACCTACTTAATTTAATATGTAATTAATTTGTTATTAATAAAAAAAGAAGCATTGAGAAATATAATTTGTAATGCTTCTTTTTTACAAAAAGGCACACTTTTACAAGGCATTTAAGGTAAATGATACTTAATAAATTCAATATTTAATGTAAAAATTAATAATTATTATTTTATAAACCTTAATTTATCAATATTAATAACCTTATTAAATAGTAATTGCGAATATGGTATATATCCCCTTCCAAAACCACTGTGAGTATATTTAACAACTTTGTGATAAATGATTCAAATTTTTGTACTATAAAATTGTTTGTTTGATGTAATTATTTAAGTTAATTTATATAAATTCTACTTTTCTATCTTGAATTTGTTTTTTAGTAATAGATAAGTTTTTTGTCGCAAATTCGATAAATAAGTCTACTATTCTCGAAGTTTTACTTAATCTATGTGCAATAAATAAAAAAGAAAACCATGAAAGATAATTATTTAAATATTTAGTAGATACACCATGGAAGTTAGCTAGCCACTTACATAAACCTCTATGGTACATATTTACATGTTTTACTGTATAAAAAGATGAATCCATTCTACTTTTTGCCTTTTTAAATCTTAAGTTTAATTTTTTAGCAGTATGTATATATGTAGATTGCATAAAAGAACATATAGTTACATTTTTATTGACTCTGTTTTCGAAAAATGATAACATATCTTGATATTTTTCCTTACTAAAAACATTAAAATAAGTATTTTCTACTATTCTTGTAAGTACATGTCCATTTCTGTCAATTGCTGTATTAATTTCAACCTGCATTGGTTTTATATATTTTTCTGGATCTTTTAAAAAGTAGTTTTTATTCATAAAAAGAGAGCCACCTGTATGAGATATAAATTCATATTCAAAATTTGAAAAATATGTATCTTCTGTTATGTCTTTTTTAGAGCTCATGCCTTTAAATGACTCATTTATAAAACAATGATCTGTGCAGACGATACCTTCAAATACTTGATCTCTCAGGGATAGATTTATCACATCTAAAATTCTATGTCTCATAAAAAATGATGTTGGGATGCTTACACCAACTTTTTGAGCACAGTATTTTATTGTGCCACCTTCTATCATAAATTGACAATATTTTAACCATGTATCTAGACTTAATTTAGTATTGGAAAGTGGAGAAAAACTTCTTTCATCAAACGTAGTTCTACAATTTTTGCAAATATATCGTTGACGTTTATTAGTTTTTCCATTTTTATTTAAGTCAAAACTACCGCATTTTGGACACTTTAAATCATTTTTAAATCTTTTTCTAAAAAGTTCATCTTCTCTTTCATATATGCCATCTAAATAAGCTAGTGATTTTTTTGCCTCTTCTATAGTTTTGCAATTTTTAAACTCTTTGGCATCTTTAACTTCTTTAGAAGTTTTAAATTTTACATTTTTCGATTCATTATTCAAAATTATGTCATTATAATTTAAAATTTTATCACGATAGATATAGGGGGTATATGCAGACTCTATTTTATATTTTATTATTTTTATTAAAGACTCTAGATCTTTTTTATCTAGTCCTTGAATTAAGGATTCTAAATTTTTAGGTTCGAATACAACAGGTTCTTTTTGTTTTAACATATTTTTTCCTACCTTTTTTAGTAATATTTTGTTAATTTTTAACTTAAAAACATTTATATTACTGATATTCATAAAATTTTATTATTTGTTATTTTATGGTGTAATACACGTTTTTTTGAGTATATCCAGATTGAAAAAATATATTCAGTTATCACAAAGTTGTTAAATATACTCATATGGTTGAGAAGATGGGGATAGAAGTTATATGGATTATGGGATTATAATATTTAAATGATTGTGAGAAAAATATCATAAAAGAAATTATTTTTTAACAAAGTGGGTGGTTTAATTTTGTAGAAAATTTTGCATTTTAGAGATACATAGTGTAATATTATCAAGTGAAGATTTAATATCTATAAAATAATTAATAGTTAAATCATAAATTCATTATAAAATAGAATTGGTTTTTAAAAATTTATTCCAAAATGGAATGAGTTTGTCGTATAATGAATTGATTTAATATGTAAGATAATATACTATTATAAGTAAGAAATGTTGTTATATAAATGTAAATTTAGCAATAGCTTAAATAATTTAACCCACCCTTGCACGATAATTTAATTATCGTGTTTTTTTTTATTTATTTTTTTAAAGAAAAAATGGAGATATTTTTTATCAATTACAGGTTAAAGTTTGTTAAATATATTTAATAATGGAATTTATTGTTTTTGAGTTGGCGAATAATTTTGTTAAAAGGGTATACTTTTTAGTATTAAAATATATATAGATTTATCATAAATCAAAATTGTTGTAAGATAATAGGATTATTTATGGTGTAGATATAGTTAAGTTTTATTGATTTAATAAGGGGTGATAGTATGAATGGTAGAAAGATAGATCAGTTTATTAGGGGTGTTAGGTTAGATAGAGAAAAGGTTGAGAGTTTTTATAATGTGGCAACTAATATTGATGAGTTGAGTAAGGAGATTCCAGGGGATTTTTTGAAGAGTTATGGTGGAAAGTCGCTTCATGATGTATCGTAGGGGGAGTATTTTTTTGCTCTTATTATGAATAAGTTTGGTAAGAATGGGATATATATTAGATGAACCGGAAGCGGCTTTGTCGCCGATTAGACAGATGAGTTTGATTTCGCGAATGGACGAGCTTGTCAAGGGGGGGAGCAAGTTTATAATTGCGCCACATTCGCCGATTTTGATTGCGTATCCGAAGAGTTTTATATATGAAATTAAGGAAAATATCGAACGTGTGAGTTATGAGGAGAGCGATAATTATAATATTACGAAAGATTTTTTGAATAATTATAAAAAAAATGATTCACATATTGACTAAATAATATATAATAGCTATAAAGAAAAAATATGTTATATATTAATTTAATATTGTAGAAATTAAGGAGGCAGAAAATTATGGCTGAACAAAGAGTGACTGGATCTTCTCAAAGAAATGCGAAGGACGTTGCATATGAACTTACTGAGTTATATTATACTACTGTAGTGGATAAGGAGAAAGTTAAAGAGGCTTCGCCTGAAGAAGTGGCTGAGACTTATATGAAGATATATAATAAGATTACTGGTGTTAAATAGGAAAATTGATTTTGCTATTTACGTACATAATGAAAAGAGGGGCTTTAGAGCTCCTTTTTTTATAGGTGAAAGAGTAGGATGGAGATTTAAAATAAGGTGAGGTAGGGGAAAGATGTGAATGAGATAGATAAGATAGATCAAATAGAAGGAAGAGATATTTAGATAGAATAGATGAGATAGATATTTAGATGAGGGGGATGATTTTTATAAA
>CAJKKA010000092.1 GCA_905200315.1 uncultured Clostridium sp. | reverse complement strand
TAGCACTTTGTCTTATAGGAATAAATAGAACATTCTATTTTAATGTCTTAAAAGTAGTGATAATAATAAACTTATTGCTTGCATTTTTAAATATGCAAAAAAGTACTTCTATATTATTGCCAATTGGAGATTTCTATAAAAATATAAAAGTATATGAAAATATATTTAAAGAAATAGACAAACAAGACTTTGAAAGTTCTTATTTAAAAGAATTAAAAGAAGGTTTAAATAAAGACGGAGGAAGTTTAAAAGCTATAAAAGAGCTTAAAAAAATAGGTTCATATATAGATTTAAGACAAAATTTCGTTGCAAATATAATACTTAATGCTATAGTTTTATGGGATTTCTACTGTATAGATATGTTTGATAAATGGAAAAAATCTTACGGTAAAAATATAAGAACATATTTAGAAATAGTAGGAGAGATAGAAGCCCTTATAAGTTTAGCATCTATTACATATGTAAGAGATGACTATACTTTTGCAAAAGTAAGTGAATGCAATGACTTAAAACCTGAAATAGATTTTAAAAATCTAAAACATCCTCTTATAAAAATAGAAGATGCAGTTGGAAATGGTATAACTTTAAAAGGTCAAACTTGTGTTATAACAGGTTCTAATATGTCTGGAAAGACAACATTTTTAAGAAGTATAGGTATAAACTTAGTCTTATCATATGCTGGAGGGCCAGCGCTTGCATCAGAATTTAAAACATCTGTTATGAAGGTACTTACATCAATAAGAGTTGAAGATAATGTAAATAAAGGTATTTCAACTTTCTATGCTGAACTTTTAAGAATAAAAGATATGACAGAATACAATAAAAATAAGATGCCGATGATATGTCTAATAGACGAAATATTCAAAGGTACAAACTCAGCAGATAGAATAATTTGTGCTGCAGAAGCTATTAAAAAGCTATCACAACCATGGAGTATAACTTTAGTTTCAACACATGATTTCGAGCTTTGTAATTTAGAAAACGATGATAATATAAATGCTGTAAACTACCATTTCGCTGAATACTACGAAAATGGTGAAATAAAATTCGATTACAATATACAAGACGGTAGATGTGTCACAACTAATGCAAAGATGCTTTTAAAGATGGCTGGTATAGTGGATGAAATAGAATAGAGAGAATATAAAAAATAAAGTGATAGATTAGTTCTATCACTTTATTATTTATCATCTTTCGTGTATTCTAAAATGTCGCCAGGTTGACATTCTAAAACTTCACATATTTTATCTAGTGTTGTAAAGCGTATTGCTTTTGCCTTGCCATTTTTCAAGATTGAAATATTGGCCATAGTTATTCCAACTTTTTCAGAAAGCTCCGTTACACTCATTTTCTTTTTAGCAAGAACAACATCTAAATTAATTCTTATACTCATAAGATCACCTCTATATTTTATACAATTTATATTGTAAGATCATTTTCATTTTTTAAATCATAAGCCTTTTGTACAAGGTGTGCAAGTACAGCTGTAAATACTGAAATACACATAGCTATAAAGATTACAAATAATATTATAATTAAAATGCTTAAATGTAGCAAATTAAAATATAATAAAATTAAAGCTCCTACAAAATATAAAAAACATTCAGATAGTGCATATTTTCTTATTCTATTTAAAGAATCCATATTTTTCTTAGAAAAAGAATTGTCTTTATTTATTTCATTTGAAATTTTCCAACCTTCAAATAATGCTGCATAAAAAGGTATTATTGTAATCCATATAAATACTAAAAATGGGTAGTAAAGGTAAGAATACTCCGGACTTTCTAGTATTATATCTTTTCCTACTTTTGGGATAATGACAAATGCACAAATTGCTAGTATTATACAGGTCAATCCTATAAATAATTTTAATGATTTTGCTAATTCACTTTGTTTCATAACAACCTCCAGTGTTTTAAATTGAAAATAATATATTTATTTACTAATTTAATGATTATGTATGAATTAATAATAACAAAAAAGATACAATACGTCAATAATTACTTATCGTTTATCAATAAAAAAATATTGTTTATTAATAATTTTCTATGTTTAATAACTTGAATTTTTGTGTATTAAATTTGTATTATGTACATTGAAAATATATTATGGTATAATTATCTAATACTTTTAAACTTTTAAAAAAATAGATGAGGTGACAAACTTGAAAGAATTACAGGAAAAAATACTTAAAGAAGGAACTGCTTTAAATGAGACTGTCCTTAAAGTGGATGGTTTTTTAAATCATCAGGTAGATCCTTTACTTATGCAAAAAATAGGAGAAGAATTTGCAAATTATTTTGAGGATAGAGGCATAACAAAAGTCTTTACTATAGAGAGTTCTGGAATAGCTCCAGCAGTTATGGCAGCTATAAAATTAGATGTACCAATGGTTATACTTAAAAAGCAACAATCAAAAATATTAAACGGAGAGGTTTATCAAACAAAAGTAACATCATTTACTAAAGGAACTAGTTATGAACTTACTTTATCTAAAAAATACATAGATAAAGATGATAAAATATTATTAATAGACGATTTCTTAGCAAATGGAGAAGCAGCACAAGGTGGTATAAGATTAATCGAAGAAGCAGGAGCTACTGTTTCAGGAATAGGTATAGTAATCGAAAAATCATTCCAACCTGGTCGTAAAAAACTTGATGATAGAGGATTTGATGTATATTCTCTTGCAAGAATATCAAGACTTGATAAAGGTGTTATTGAATTTGTAGAAGAAGCATAGATTTTTTAGGACTGTTCATTTGAATAGTCCTTTATTATAATATAAAGTAAAGTTTTTAGTTTATTTAAAGGAGTAAAATTATGGAGTATTGGGATATTTATGATAAAGATGGTCACTTTACAGGAAGAAAAAAAGGTAAATATGAAAAATGGGGAGAAGATGAATATCATCTAGCTACAGAAGGTTGGATTATAAATTCAAATAAACAAATACTTGTCCAACAAAGGTCAAACAAGTGTCAACTTTTGCCGGGAATGTGGGCCCTTACAACAGGAAGAATTATATCTGGAGAAAATACAAGAGAAGGCTGTGTAAGAGAATTTAGAGAAGAATTAGGAATTCATATAGATAAAGATGAATGTAAATTAGTAAAATCATTTATGAAAAATAGATTAGGCATGATTTGGGATATATATTTCATAAGAAAAGATGTAAATCTAGATGAGTTAGTTTTACAAGAGGAAGAAGTTGCAAGAGCTAAATTTGTAAATACAAATGAATTTAGAAATATGTTAAAAGAAGGAATTATGTGTGAGTATGAAGAAATATATGAATTACTAGATATTATAGATAATTTAGAAGCCTAAAGGCGGAGCTACAAATAGCTCCGATTTTTTAGGTAATTAATTTTTATCAAAATCCAACTTTTTATCTATATTAGATAATATAAATGCAGTTATAGATAAAGTAAGCAAGACTACAAACACACTTTTCATACCATATACAAAATAAGAAGATACTATATCTTCGACCTTATGTCCTGCAAGAGAGCTCATTTGATGGTATAAAATTGATGTCGAAATCGATGTACCAGAAGCCATTCCCAAATTTCTTATAAGTGAATTTATACTTCCAGTTATACCCAAGTATTCGCTTTTAACTGTGCTCATAACTAATGTAGTATTAGGAGAGTTAAATGTGCCACTTGCAAAACCGAATACACATAAAGATGCTAGTATATATACTTTAAGTGAGTTTTCGTCAAGTCTTATCATTAAAATCATAGAACAAATAATTATAAATAATCCAGCAAGTGTGACTTTTTTCGGTCCAATTTTGTCTGACAAATAACCACTAACAGGTGCGATAAAAAACATTATAAGTGGGTTGACTAAAATAATAGTTGAAATTTGTGATTGTGAATAGTTAAAAGTGTCACTAAGATAAAAAGGTATAATTAAATTTATAGAACTTGAGATAAAATAATAAATAAATGCGCAAACTAAATTGAATGAAAGCGATTTAACCTTAAATAAATTTAGATTTAACATAGGTTCTTTCAATTTTTTTTCAAGTCTTATAAAGAAAAATAAAAATACAAAACCAATGAAGAAACCTAAAATTACATATAAATTGCTAAATCCCATATCTTGACTTACTAAAAGCGATGAAAACAATATAAATATAGATATAAAAAATACAAAAGCACCGTATTTATCTAATTTTACATCCGAAGTAGAATTTCTAGCGGGAAGAGTTTTATATCCAACTATAAATGAAATAAGTCCAATCGGAATATTTATTAAAAATATAAAATGCCAACTTAGATAAGTCATAATAAATCCTCCAAGAGCAGGGCCGAGTATAGAACCTAATGCAACAGCAGATCCAGAAAGACCAAGCGCGCGTCCCCTTTCATTAGGTGGGAATACGATTGCAGTAAGCCCCTGATTATTAGCCATGACAATCGAAGCACCGATACCTTGTATAATTCTAGAAATAATTAATATAGTTATATTCGGCGAAATGCTGCATAAAAAAGAGCCAAATATAAATACGATTATTCCATATAAAAAAACTCTGCCTTTTCCTTTTAAATCGCCCAACTTTCCGAATATTATAATCGTAGTTGCAACAGTTATAATATATGATGACACAATTAAACTAGAAAGCGATAAGTTTATGCCGAGGTCCTTTTTTATAGATGGCAAAACTACATTAACAATACTCGCATCTAAACTTCCCATAAAAGGAACGACAATCAATACAAACTGTATAATCCATCTGTTTTTATAGATTGTTTCCTCATCAAAATCAAAATTTTTCAAAGCATACACCCCCTTTATATTCTACGGGATTAAGATGATTATAGTACCAAAAGATTTGTAAAGTCAAATATATAAAATCTCATTTTACATATGTGAAGATTTATTATAAAATAGGAATTAATTTACAATTGGGAGGAAAAATATGATATATAGATTAAGTATGGAATTTACTGTAGATAAAAAGCAAAAGATAAATTATTTAGAAGGATTTTTAAAAAATATGTAGAATATTATAAGAATACTAATAAATTTCGATTAATGCACATCAAAATATTTCAAGGCACACATTATTAATTTTTTACTAAAATATTAGTATTTTATTAGATTATATACAAAATGTATATAAATAAGTAAATTATTAACAAGGGGGGCAATATATGATGCTAAATAACAATTCGATAGGAATAAATAAGGTGAAGGAATCTGATATTTCGCTAGAAGGCAACTCTAATAACCTCGTCAACTTAGATGATTCGATGAAAATTTATTTAAAGGAAATAGGAAAAATACCACTCTTGAGTAGACAAGAAGAATTAGATATTGCAAAGAGGATTTGTGAAGGAGATGAAGTAGCAAAAAAAATATTAGTAGAATCAAATCTTAGGTTAGTTGTAAGCATAGCTAGGAAATATGCAAGAAAAGAGATGGCTATGTTAGATTTGATTCAAGAAGGAACACTAGGTCTTATAAGGGCAGCAGAGAAATTTGACTATACAAAAGGATTTAAATTTAGCACATATGCAACATGGTGGATTAAACAGGGAATAACTCGTGCCATAGCAGATCAATCGAGAACAATAAGAGTACCCGTTCACATGGTAGAAAAAATAAATAAAGTATCTACAATATCATCACAACTAGCAAAAGAGTTAGGACGTGAACCTAAACCAGAAGAAATCGCAAAAAGAATGCATATACCAGTAGAAAAAGTAGTCCAAGTCATAAGAATATCACAAAGACCACAATCAATAGAATCAACAATTGGACAAGAAGATGACACAGAATTAGAACAAGTAATACCAGACAAAGAAGCACACTCACCAGAAGAAATAGTCACAAGAGCACTTCTAAAAGACCAAATAGAATACTTATTAGATACATTGAGCGAAAGAGAAAAAGGAGTAATAAAACTAAGATTTGGGCTTGGCGATGGTGAGAAAAAAACACTAGAAGAAGTCGGCAGAGCATTTAATGTTACAAGAGAAAGAGCGAGACAAATCGAGAAAAAGGCGTTGAGAAAACTGGCTCATCCAAGCAGATCTAACAAGCTTTTGGATTATTATTACGATATATGTTAGAGTAGATGTATGCACCTCAATTTTTTTGGGGTGTTTTTTGCTGAGTTAAAAGTAGTTGATTTAACCAATTATAAAAAGCCAAGAGAATAATTAATATAAAATTGTTACTCTATGTAACTTAGAAAATAACTAAAATAAAAAGACCAAAAATCTATTTTGAAGTAAAAGGTAAAGATACTAAATTTGATTAATGGTCCTTTAATATTATTTATATATAAAAATCTAAATACCCCTAACACATTCCACAAGCCCATCCAAATAACTAAAATCACTAGCATCAAAAGACTTAGAAATTATCTCACAAAATTCAGGTTGTTTATTTTTTAGCATAAGAATAAGCCCCGGAGGTCCATCGCGCCGAGGCCGGAGAGGAATTCATCGCCGATCTCACCG
>CAJKKA010000091.1 GCA_905200315.1 uncultured Clostridium sp. | reverse complement strand
GTACTTGACGGTTAGGTGTGTTTTTTTACATATATAACTGGCAAACCACGTTTGTGGATTCTCCATTTCCTATTTTTATTATAATCAAATTTATTGAGAAAGTCAATAGTATACAAAAAAAGCATAGCTTTTGCTATGCTTTTCATGGTGGGCAGGGATGGATTCGAACCATCGTACTCAAATGAGAACAGATTTACAGTCTGCCGCCTTTAGCCACTCGGCCACCTACCCAAATATTAAAATAAAAAAAGTGGTGCTCCCTCAAGGATTTGAACCTTGGACCCACCGGTTATGAGCCGGTTGCTCTGACCAACTGAGCTAAGGGAGCATTTCCTTCGACGAAAATTAGTATACTAGATTTTTTATATTCTGTCAATAGAAATATTAAAAAAAATTAAAATCTTTTGAAATTATTGTAAAATATTTCAGTTTATGATATAAATATTTTATAGTTAGTGTTTTATACATAAGATATTAAAAAAACTAAGGAAGGATTTGTTATATTATGAAAATAAAAAAATCTCAATATTCTATATGGGCTCCAATAATTAGAAGAAAAGTTAACGAGGAGAAGATAAAAAAAGAAGAAAATGGTAAAGAATTAACCAGAGAAGAAAGAAAAAGCATAATAAAAAAAGAAAAAAGGAAATGTCGTAGAAAAGCAACTTGGATAGCAATTACAGCTGCTTTAGGAATTACAGCAGGTGCTAAAGGTGTTAAATTGTTAGAAGCACCTAAAGAAAATAATATAAAGGTTGAGGAACAAAAAAATACTGAAGATAAAAGAAAGAATTTTTATGAAAAAAATAAAGTTGAAGTTACACCATCAGTTGAATCAAAGAAAGATGAAATTGGTGTTGAAGATATTTTAAAAGAGTATGATTATAATATTGAAAAAGAAGATATTGGATATATAAAAAGTAGACCTCAATTTATGACAATAGATTTGAACAGTAAATATGTTGCTGATTATAAAGAAAAAACAAAAGCAAAAGATTACATTACAGAACAAGAAAGAATTGATAATATGTATTCTATTGTAGATAAAAAAAATAGTGTTATAATAGCAACAATAGGAAACATCGATGATAAATATGTTAATATTAGTGCAAAACAGTTGAAAACCGATGATAAAGAATATTTACAAAGCGAAAATACTATAGATTTTTCTAAAAATAAAGATGGAAAAGATAAAACACAGAACCAATTGAAAAAAATATATGAAACTATACAAAATCAATATGAACAAGTAAAAGAACAAAAAGAAAATGAAGAAAGATAAAAAATAATAAATGTGATAAAAATATGAAAACCTTCTATATTTATATAGGAGGTTTTTCTATGAAGAAAAAAGAATATAAAAGAAATTTAACTATAAGATATGCTCAGAAATGGGCTTATGATAGAAATTCTAAATATTATAATTTCGATGATTTAGGAGGAGATTGTACAAATTTTATTTCACAATGTGTGTATGCTGGTTCAAAAGAAATGAATTATAATAAAAATAATGGTTGGTATTATAGTAGTTTAAATAATCGTTCAGCATCGTGGACAGGTGTAAATGAATTTTATAAATTTTTAATATCTAATAAATTAAATGGACCAAGAGGTGAAAAAGTAGAACAAAAGAATTTAGAAATAGGAGATATAATTCAATTATCATTTGATGGTATAAAATTTGCACACACATTAATTGTAGTAAACATAGAAAATATAGAAATGTTAGATGAAATTTATACCGCATCACATACTTTTGATTCTTATAAAAGAAAAGTATCGAGTTATAATTTTAAAAAAATAAGATTTATTCATATAAATGAAGTTTATAAATTTTGACAATGTAAACATAGACGTATATAATATTTGTGAAAAATAAAAATGGAGAAATAAAATGCTAGAAGGTTTAAAAAGTTGTAAACTTTGTCCACACAAATGTAAAGTAAATAGATTAGAAGGAAAAATTGGTAGATGTAAAGCTGGAAAAAATGTAAAAATAGCATTAGCATCAGTACATGAGTTTGAAGAACCTTGTATAAGTGGAAAAAACGGTTCTGGAACAATATTTTTTTCTAACTGTAATTTAGCTTGCAAGTTTTGTCAAAACTATGAAATAAGTGGTGAAGGTTATGGAAAAGAAATATCAATAGAAGAACTTGCAGATATATTTATTAAACAACAAGAAAAAGGAGTAAATAATATTAATTTAGTTACCCCAACAATGTATGTTTATCATATAATAGAAGCAATAAAAATTGCTAAAGAAAAAGGCTTAAAAATACCTATAATATATAATACAAACGGTTATGAAAATGTTGAAACAATAAAAATGTTAAAAGGTTATATAGATGTATATTTACCAGATTTTAAGTATTATAACAATGAAATAGCAAAAAAATATTCTGGAATAGAAAACTACTTTGAAATTACAGCTAAAGCAATAAAAGAAATGATAAGTCAAGTTGGAAATCCTGTATTTAATGAAAATGGAATAATACAAAAAGGTGTAGTTATAAGACATTTAATATTGCCAAACTATATGCAAAATACAAAAAATGTGTTAAAGTATATCTTGGAAAATATAGGAAAAGATACATATGTTAGTGTTATGGCACAATATTTTCCAACATATAAAGCAAAACAAGATGATAAAATAAATAGAAAAATAAATATAAAAGAATATAAAGAAATAGAAAAACATATATATATGTTAGGATTAAATAATGGCTATATGCAAGATTTAGGCAAGCATGAGGAAGAATATGTGCCAAACTTTAAGGAGGAAAAGTATGAAAGTACAATATAAAGATAAAGAAATTGAAATTGAAAAACCAGAAAGAGTAATAGAGGTTTTGAAAGAAGAATGTACGAGAAATACAATTGCATGTATATGTAATAATGAAATAAAATCATTAAACCATGAAATAAAAATGGATTCTAAAATAGAGCTTTTAGATATATCAAATGCAGATGGAATGAGAATTTATATAAGAGGACTTTTATATGTAATGTCAAAAGCTTTTGAAGAATTATATCCAAAAGCCGAAGTTGGTGTTGAATATCAACTTAGCAACTCTATGTTTTGTACTATTAAAAATATGGAAATAACAGATGAATTATTAGAAGAAGTTCATAAAAAAATGCAAGAAATAGTAGATAAAAATATTCCTATTATAAAAAAACAATTTACAAAACAAGAGGCAGAAGAAATTTATAAAAATGTAGATACAGTAAAAGGAAGACTTCAGTTAGAAAATAAAAGTAAGAAAAAATTCTCATTATATTATTGTGAAGATTATTTTAATTACTTTTATGGAGTTATGCCAATTTCAACGGGTTATATGAAAATTTATGAAATACAAAAATATAGTAATGGATTTTTAATAAGATATCCAAGTAAAAAGGATATAACAAAAGTTCCTGATTTTATAGATAACAAAAAACTATTACAAGCATTAGAAGATTATGGAAAAATTCATAAAGCATTAAATATAGAAACATTAACAAAATTAAATAAAGCAATAAGAGATGGAAAAGCTAAAGATATAGTAATGCTAGATGAAGCATTACACGAAAAGAAAATATCAAGAATAGCAGATAGCATTGCAGAAAAAAAAGATGTAAAAATGGTATTAATTGCAGGACCATCATCATCAGGAAAAACAACATTTGCACAAAGATTAGGGCTTCAATTACAATTAAATGGGTTAAAACCAGTAACTATATCTGTTGATAACTACTTTGTTGAAAGAGAGCAAACTCCATTAGATAGTGATGGAAAATATGATTTTGAGGCAATAGAAGCGGTAGATATGAAACTATTAAATGAACACATAGAACGTTTATTAAATGGTGAAGAAGTTGAAATGCCAACATTTAATTTCACAACAGGAAGCAAAGAATATAAAGGAAATAAAGTTAAATTAGGAAAAGATGACATTATAGTAATGGAAGGAATACACTGCTTAAATGATAGACTAACAGCACAGATTCCAAGAAATAAAAAGTTCAAAGTATATATAAGTGCACTAACAGTACTTAATATAGATGAATTTAATAGAATATCAACAACAGATTCAAGATTAATAAGAAGAATAGTTAGAGATTCTAATTTTAGAAGCTACTCTGCAATTCACACACTAAAAATGTGGGATTCTGTAAACAGAGGAGAATTAAAAAATATATTCCCATTCCAAGAAGAAGCAGATGCAATGTTTAATACATCTTTAATATATGAAATATGTGTACTAAAAAAATATGCACTTACACAATTAGAAGCTATAGATAATAGAAGCATAGAATTTTCAGAAGCAAAAAGAATACGAGAATTTTTAAAATATTTTGAAGATATACCAGATGAATTAGTACCTACAAATTCTTTACTTAGAGAATTTATAGGTGGCGGAGATTTTAAATATTAGGAGAGAAAAATGCAAAGAAAATTTACAGAAATAGATGAAGAATTTATATGTGAAAACTGTGGTAAAAAAGTAACAAAGTTAGGATATTCTTGTAGAAACCATTGTCCGTATTGCTTACATTCAAAACATATAGATATAAATCCAGGAGATAGACAAGAAGAATGCCACGGAGATTTAGAACCAGTTGGAATTGATATAGATAGTAAAAAAGGATATGTAATAGTGTTTAAATGTAAAAAATGCGGAAAAATAAGGAGAAATAAGGCAGCCAAAGATGATAATATGGATTTAATAATTAAACTAAGTGCAAAACAATATTAAAAGGGAGTTTTTTATAATGAAAAGAAAAGGGAAAAAATTAAATGTTTTTAAAGTAATTATAGCTATATTAATTATAGCTATAATTTGTGGTGTTTTTATAAAAATAACTCATAAAAAAGAGGAAAATGTAGAAACTTCATCTAAAACTAAAGTAGAAGATACAGAAGCTCCAAAAATTAACTTAAATGGTAATAGCGAAGAAATTATAATATACGGAGAAGATTATGAAGAAAAAGGTGCAAGTGCTACGGACAACGTTGATGGAGACATTACTGATAAAATAGAAACTGATGGAAATGTAGATGCAAATAAAGTAGGAAATTACGAAATAAAATATAGTGTAAAAGATGAAGCGGGAAATAATTCAGAAATTACAAGAAATGTAAAGGTGTGTAATAAATTAAGTTCAAACGGATTACCCATTTTAATGTATCATTTCTTTTATGATAAAAACACAGGAAAAGGTAAGGATAATAACTGGATAGAAATATCAGACTTTGAAAAACAAATAAAATATTTATCTGAAAATGATTATTATTTTCCTTCTTGGGAAGAAGTTGAAGATTATATAGATGGAGAAACTGAACTTCCAGAAAAAAGTATTGTAATAACTGCAGATGATGCAGATCCATCATTTTTTGAACTAGCAGTACCAGTTTTAAATAAATATAATATAAATGCTACAAGTTTTGTAATAACAGGTTGGTATGGATATAGATATAATGAAGAAAGAAAAAATGTAATATATGAATCTCATTCAGACGATATGCACGAAGCAGGTGCAAACGGAAAGGGCCGTATGCTAAATTGGAGTTATAATGATGTATTAAAAGATTTGAAACAATCAAGTCAAATTTTAGGTGGAGCCGATATATATTGCTATCCATTTGGACAATATAATGATGAAAATATAAAAGCAGTAAAAGAAGCAGGATACAAACTAGCAGTTACAACACAAGAAGGAAGAGTAAAAAAAGGAGCAAAAAAATACGAATTACCACGTGTACGTATTTCAAGAAATACAAGTTTAGAAAGCTTTAAGGAAAAGATAAAATAAATAATTGTTTTAAATAGATTTAAAAAATTTATAGATTTAATGGCGGTCATTGACCGTCATTAAATTTTAAAAAGGTATAACAAAAAAAATTTTTATCTTGTAAAAAACATCTTATTAGTGTAAAATAATTAAAATTGTAGTAATCGACGTTTCTGTCGACTTATATTGTAGGAGGATTTAAATTGAGAATTTTAGAAGAAAAAGACAAAGAACTATATAAAAAATTTTTAGAGGGACACGAAAGATGTAATTTTCAACAATCTTTAGAATGGGGAAAAGTTAAATCTTTTTGGAAAAATGAAGTAGTTTTAGCCGAAGATAGCAATGGAAACATTATAGGATCTATAAGTGTTTTAATACGTAAAATTCCTATTTTTGGATATTTAATGTATTCATCTCGTGGACCTGTATGTGATATTCATAATGTAGAAGTTTTAACTCAACTTACAGAAGGAATAAAATTATTAGCAAAAAAATATAAAGCTATGGTTGTAAAGATAGAACCAGATATAAAAAGCGATGATAAAGAATTTAGAAGCATAGTTGAAACTTTAGGATATAAAGTTAAAGATGATGCAAAAGACTTTAGCGAAGAAATACAACCACGTTATGTATTTAGATTAGATATGAGAGGAAAAACAGAAGACGAAATATATGAATGAAGTGTATCGGACAGAAGCGATACGG
>CAJKKA010000090.1 GCA_905200315.1 uncultured Clostridium sp. | reverse complement strand
CTGAAGGTTTCATAAACTTATTTACATTACCACTTAAAATAAATGCAATGACTCAAAATGGTAAAAAAATGACTAAATAATTGAGTTTATGCAATTTGAAGTTTTGATAAAGTGAATAAAAATGATATAAAAATACTGCCTTGAAATTTGAGGCAGTATTTTTTTTGAAAAAAAATTATAAAGATGTATAAAGAGGAGGAAAATGGGAGAGGATTTAGTTACCATGGAAAATAAAAGAAAGGAGTAGAATATGGGAGAATTATATACAGGATATCACGGAACAACGATATCTAGAGGAGAAAGTATTTTAAAAAATAAATACTACTTTGTTTCATATAAAGAAGACGAATGGCTTGGAAATGGAGTATACTTTTTTGAAAAAGATATAAACCAGGCAGTAGACTTTTGTACAAAAGCAAGACGATATGACGATTATATAATTTTAAAAAGTAAAATTGAAGCAGAAATATGCATAGATTTGGATAGATTGGAAACAATGACTATATTAGATAAAATAGCAAAAAAAATAAACAAAAGATATACAGATTTAACAAATGGAAGATATACAAAACTTACAAACTGTGAAATACTAGAAGATTTATATAGAATAAAACCATATGATTTAGTAAAGAAAACATTTGTTATACAAAAAAGAGATAAAATACAAAACACAAATTTTATTTGGGTGCAAGTTCAAATGTGTGTTAGAAACAGAGATTGCATAAAAACAATAGAGGAGGTAATTAGAAATGAAAGGAGTTACGTACTTAACTGAAATTGACAAAATCATAACTGAAATGACTGACGAAGAATTCTTAAAAGTATTTAAAAATACATACGAAGAAGATTCAAAAGTAAAAGAAGTCTATTCATATGATTTAGTTAAAGAAACTGAGGAATAAAGACGAGCATTTGCCCGTCTTTATTTATTATAAAAAGAAGCAACTTATACATCTATGTAGAGATGTCGAAAATTTACATATTTTTGATATAAATATACAAAAAAATATAATAATATGATAAAATTGGTATGAAAGCAAAAATATGGAGGGATATTATGAGGAAAATTGAAACAAATAAAAAAGTTAAAAAGCCATTTTATAAAAAATGGTGGTTTTGGGTTATTGTAGTTATTATTATCATAGGTATAGGTAGTGGAAATGAAGATTCAAGTTCAACACCTTCAAATCCAGATAGTAAAGTTAGTGAAAATACAACATCAAATGAAAATGATAAAGAAACTATAAATCAAAAAAGTGATTCTGATACATATTCTTCACAAGAAGATACATCAAACAATGATAGTTCTTATGAAGAAGAGAAAACTGAAGATGTGCCTGTAGAATATCAAAATGCATTAAGCAAAGCTCAACAGTACAATGAATTAATGCATATGTCGAAAAAAGGTCTTTATAAACAACTTACATCAAATTATGGAGAAGGATTTGATAAAGATGCAGCACAGTATGCAGTAGATAATGTAGATGCAGATTGGAAGGAAAATGCATTAAAGAAGGCTCAAGATTATAATGATACTATGTATATGTCGAAGAAAGGTCTTTATAAACAGCTTACATCAAGCTATGGTGAAAACTTTACGAAAAAACAAGCGCAATATGCAGTAGATAATGTAAATGCAGACTGGAAAGAAAATGCATTAAAAAAAGCAGAAGATTATAGAGACACTATGAGTATGTCAAAATCTGCAATATATGACCAGCTTACATCAAGTTATGGAGAAGGTTTTACATCAAAACAAGCGAAATATGCTATAAATAATTTAGATTAGTAAAATTGGTTAGAGGATGATATCTTCTAGCCTTTTTAAGTTAAATTAAATATTTTCTAATATTTCGTATATATTTTTTTAATCTTTGTCAATATTTATGATATAATAAACTTTGCATTAATTTGAAAGGAGATTGTAATTAAATGTCTAAAAGAAAACAAGTTACTGTTCCTATGGAAAAAATCAAAGAACAGGACAAATATATAAACGAAATAAAAAATGAAAACGAAAGATATTTCCACTTAACAGGAAAGAAAAAATCTTATTTTATACAAACATTTGGATGTCAAATGAATGAGCATGACTCTGAAAAATTAGGGGCTATGCTAAATGCTATGGGATATGAAGCATCTTTAATGGCTGACCATGCAGACTTAATAATATACAATACTTGTGCAGTTAGAGAAAATGCTGAGCTTAAAGTATATGGTAACTTAGGTCACTTAAAATTAATAAAAAGAAGAAATCCTAACTTAAAAATAGCTGTTTGCGGATGTATGATGCAACAACCTGCTATAGTTAAAGAAATAAAAGCTAAATACAAACATGTAGATTTAGTATTCGGTACTCACAACTTATACAAATTCCCAGAATTATTATCTGAATCAATGTCAAGTGATTCTATACTTATAGATGTATGGGATGTTGATGGTGAAGTTGTTGAAGGTTTAAGAAGTGATAGAAAATTCGAGCTTAAAGCATTCGTAAATATAATGTACGGTTGCAACAACTTCTGTACTTACTGTATAGTTCCTTATACAAGAGGTCGTGAAAGAAGTAGAAGACCAGAAGATATAATGAATGAAATAAAAGAATTAGTTGCTAATGGAACTAAAGAAGTTACTTTATTAGGACAAAACGTAGACTCTTACGGTAAAACTTTAGAAGAAGAAGATAAAATGACTTTTGCTGAGCTTTTAAGAGCAGTTAACGAAATAGATGGATTAGAAAGAATAAGATTTATGACTTCTCATCCAAAAGATATATCTGATGAAGTTATATACGCTATGAGGGATTGCGACAAAGTTTGTGAATTCTTACATCTTCCAGTTCAATGTGGAAGTACTAAATTATTAAAGAAAATGAACAGACATTATTCTAAAGAAGATTACCTAAGAATAGTAGAAAAAGCTAAGGCTGAAGTTCCAAACATAGCATTCTCTACTGATATAATGGTAGGATTCCCAGGTGAAACTGAAGAAGATGTTGAAGATACACTTGATGTAATAAGACAAGTTAGATACGATAATGCGTTCACATTCATATACTCTAAGAGAACTGGTACTCCAGCAGCTAAAATGGAAGACCAAATACCAGAAGATGTTAAACACAAAAGATTTAACAGAGTATTAGAATTAGTTAATGAAATTTCAAAAGAAAATAACACTACTCATCAAGATGAAGTAGTAGAAATATTAGTTGAAGGTAAAAGTAAAACTGACGACACTAAATTCACTGGAAGAACTAGACAAAATAAACTAGTTAACTTCAGTGTAAAAGATCCAAATGCTGATTTAATCGGTAAATTAGTAAATGTTAAAATAACAGAAGCTGCTTTATCATTCTCATTAAACGGAGAAATGGTTGAGTAATTTTTAAGAAGACCTCTTTATAGAGATATATTATCTTTATAAAGGGGTTTTATTTTTGGCCAAATAAGAAATGATATTCATTTATAAATTTTGATAAGTATAATTTATGTATATGTATTTTTAGAACTTCATACAGAAACTATTAATATATACAAAAAAGGGGCATTAAGCCCCTTATAAAATTAATTATTAAATTCAGTATGAGTCCAATTAGTATCTTGTATATATTTAGAAACTAAATCATGGCACATATCTGGGTGTATAGTTTCTTCAGTTGAGATAGTTATAGAAGACATTGATATAGCGTATTTTAATGTGTCTATTAAACTATATCCTTCCATATATCCTTTTGTGATTCCTGAAACGAAAGAATCTCCAGCACCTGTAACATTTACTACATTTACATCATTGGCTTTTAATTTACCTTCTTCAACACCATTGTTGTAGTAGATTCCATCTTCGTCAAGTGTGATAAATACATTTTTTACACCTAAGTCTGTGAAGTATTTACCTGCTTTTCTTAAATCATTTTCATTTTTGATTTTAAATCCACACATTATTTCAGCTTCATATCTGTTTGGTTTTATAGTGTGGAAGTATTTTACTAAATGAGTAACAGTTTTAGCTTTTGCAGCAGAAACTGGATCTAATATAAATTTAGTATCGTTAGTGAAACTTTTTAGTATATGTTCTACTATGTCAGGTCTGTCAGAGTCTAAAACCATGTACTTAGAATTTTTTATTATGTCGGCTTTAGAATCTATAAATTCTGTTGTAAATTTGTCTATTATTTTCATATCTACAACAGCAGACATCATTTCGCCGAAATGATCAAGTACAGCCATGTAAGTAGGAGTGTGCCCACCTTCTACTATAAGAGAATCCTCCATATTGTAATTCATTTCTTTTGAATGTTGAAGGATACTTTTTCCTGTTTCATCATCACCTAAAACAGATATGAATTTTGTATTAACTCCAACTCTAGCCATACATTCAGCTATATTTCTGCAAACTCCCCCGAATGAAGTTCTAACTCTACCTGGGTTTGAGTCATTAGCTCTATAATCGTTATCTGTGAAACCACATATGTCAAAAACTGATACACCGAAAACTAGTGCATATGATCCATTATTGTTCATTTGTATCGTAACCTTTCTAAGAAAATTTAATAATTTTAAAAATAATAAATTCAAAAATCAATCTTAAATAATAAAATTTCTTCATCTATAAAAATGATATTTGAAGAAATTTCTATTTTAATAATATCTTTATGATAAGCATTTTCTAATTTTTTATAACTTATAAGAAGTTATAGTCATTTAAAAAATATATATTTTATAATAAAGATGCATAGATAATGTAAATTAAGTGCCGAAAGGGGCATTTTTTTATTTTATCATAAATCAACATTGGATTTCTACATATTTCTACAAAAATTGAGAAAAATAAAAAACAGGTAATATTTATATGAAAAATTAAATATATTTATACCATGATAATAAGGGGGAATTTATATGGATTATAGAAATTTATTTGATGGTATAGATGATAAAATAAAGCTGTCTAATGGGGTTTTATTAACACCAATAAATTTTGACAATGGAGCGACTACTCCACCTTTAAAAAGTGTTACACAAATAATTTACGATAATATAAAAAATTATGGACCGATAGCTAGAGGGGTTGGATTTAAGGGTGAATACTGCACGACCATGTTTAATAAAGTTAGAGATATAATATTGGATTTTTTTTGTGTTTTGGATAATGATGATTATACAGTAATATATACAAAATCAGATACAGAAGGCCTAAATGCACTTGCAAATGTACTTATACAAGATAAAGATGATATGGTTTTGACAACTAGAATGGAACATCACGCAAATGATCTTCCTTTTAGAAGGGTGGCAAAGATGGTTTATGTTGAGGTTGATGTTCTTGGAAGAATAAATATAGATGATATAGAAGAAGAGCTTATAAAGGCTAATGGAAAAATAAAAGTAGTTACAATTACGGGAGCTTCTAATGTAACAGGGTATATTACTCCAATTCACGATATTGCAAGATTAGCTCATAAATACGGTGCGGTTATAATAGTTGATGGGGCTCAATTAATTGCACATAGAGAAGTAAATTTAGCTGGGAATTCAAAAGATGAAGAAATCGACTTTTTGACTTTTTCGGCGCATAAGGCATATGCACCTTTTGGAAGCGGAGCAATAGTCGGTAAGAAGGATTATTTAAATGAAGAAGATCCATTTTTATCAGGTGGAGGATGTGTTGCTGGTGTGTTTGATGAAAGACTTATTTGGACTGCTGTTCCAGAAAAATACGAAGCAGGAACACAAAACTTCTTTGGAGCAATAGCTATGGCTAAGGCACTTTCAGATTTGAAAAATATAGGATTTCAAAATATAGAAATGCATGAAAAATTATTAAAAGATTATATTATAAATTCAATGAAGAGTATAAAAAATGTAATTATGTATGGAGATGTGGATTATACAGATGATAGAATTGGAGTAATACCATTTAATATTAAAAATAGGGATTATAGTGAGGTTTCTATCAAGATGGCAACTGAAAATGCTATTTCTTTAAGATCAGGTAAGTTCTGCGCTCATACTTATGTATATAGACTTCTTGGTGTAAGTGATAGTGATGCATATAGAGATGTTATATCAGGTGAATATTTTTATGGAATGATAAGAGCTAGTTTAGGGCTTTATAATACAAAAGATGAGGCGGATATATTTTTAAATGAATTAGATCAAATTTCAAATAGCAGAAACTCAAGAAGAGTTAGAAAACATATTGGACGAATAAGATTTTAATAGAAAAAATATAAATAGCATATAGATTTTAGCAAAGAAATAAATTAAATCTAATTATAAAAGATAGAGGGGAAACTCTCTATTTTTTTGTAGAATATATGAAAAATATAATTGTTTTTAAAACATAGGTATAAAAAATATTGTAAAAATAATGAAAATTTTATATAATTCCCAGTATGGAATAAGATTAAAAATTTACATAAAAAGAAAAAAATTCATAATTGAATTTTTAAAATATGAATATATCAAATTAAAATAGGTAATTTTAATCTTAGACAACAATGTAAAAGGAGAGAAAAAATGGACAACAAAAAAAAGAA
>CAJKKA010000089.1 GCA_905200315.1 uncultured Clostridium sp. | reverse complement strand
TAAGTGCATTGAATGAGGCTGAGAGAAAAGGTATTAAAAAGGGAAGAGAAGAAGGACGAAAAGAGGGACGAAAAGAAGGTATAGAAGAGGGCGAGAAGAATAAAGCTATAGAAATAGCTAAATCTTTGATAAATCTAGGACTAGATAAAGAATCAATAGCAAAATCAACTGGACTTGATTTATGTGAAGTAGAGAAGTTAATGAATTAATTTAAAATAAAAAGGAGTTGAAGATATGAGAGGATTATTAGATCCAAAGATGGATTTTGTGTTTAAAAACATATTTGGAAGCGAAAAACACCCAAATATACTGATATCCTTCTTAAATGCAACTTTAAAACCAAAGGACTTAATAACAGAGGTAGAGATAAAAAATACGGATTTAAATAAAGGTTATATAGAAGATAAATTTTCAAGATTAGATGTAAAAGCGACGACTAGCAATAATGAGATAATAAATATAGAAATTCAGTTGAAAAATGAGTACAACATGATAAAAAGAAGTTTGTATTATTGGTCGAAATTATATTCAGAACAGCTTAATGAAGGCGAGGATTATAGTGTTTTAAAAAGAACAATTTGTATCAATATACTGAACTTCAAATACCTAAAAACGAGAAAATTCCACAGTGGATATAGATTAAAAGAAATATATAGCAATGAAGAACTGACAAATGTAGCGGAAATACATTTTATAGAAATACCAAAATTGGAAGAAGGCTCAGATGAAAAAGACATGCTTGTTGCTTGGATTGAATTCTTGAAAAATCCAGAAAGTGAAAAGGTTAGAAGCCTTGAAATGAGCGTAGAAGAGATAAGAGAAGCAAAGGATGAGCTAATAAAAATGAGTAATGATGACACTCAACGTGAATTATATGAAATGAGAGCTAAGACGTTAAGAGATAAAATAAGTGCATTGAATGAGGCTGAGAGAAAAGGTATTAAAAAGGGAAGAGAAGAAGGGCGAAAAGAGGGTATAGAAGAAGGACGAAAAGAAGGAATAGAAAAAGGAATCAAAGAAGGTATAGAAAAAGGTGAAAAAAATAAGGCTATGGAAATAGCAAAATCTTTGATAAACCTGGGGTTGGATAAAGAAGCAATATCAAAATCAACAGGGCTTGATTTAGGGGAAATAGAAAAATTAATGAATTAATTTGAATAAAAAGTAATAGTAAGTATAATAAAAATTAAAGGTGTTATATCGAAAACTAAATTGAAATATAAATTTTTATAAAAACTAGGTTGAGATACAAATAATGTATCAACCTAGTTTTTTTATGAAAAAATTATAAAAAAGTGCAACTTTTTTAACACATTAATTGTCTTATGTTATAAAAGCAAGTAAAATTAATTAAACAAATTTCAGAAGGGAAAATTAATATGGAGGGTATAAAATTTATTTCAAGGATAAGGGGAAAGGAAAAAACTTTTAAAAAGAATTCAATAAAAAATAATTCAGAAGCATTTGAAGAGCTTTTACTACAATACAAATCCTATTTGTACAAGGTAGCCTATACATATGTGAAAGATAAAGAGGCCGCACTCGATATTTTACAAGAAACTTCATTTAAGGCATGGTTAAATATCCATTCATTGAAAGACGAAGAAAAATTCAAGCCGTGGATAACAAAAATTTTAGTTAATACTGCAATAAATTATATTAGAAAAGAGAGCAAAGTAATTTATATAGATGATGAAAATCCAATTATAAGTAGTGAAAACATAGTAAGTAAAAAAGCAATATCATTAGAGGAAAAGTTAGACTTATATAAGGCGATTGATTTATTAAAGCCAAAGTATAAAACTGTGATTATTTTAAAATATTTTGATGATATGAAGATAGAGGATATATCGTATGTGCTCGACGTGCCTATAAATACAGTTAAAAGCCATTTGAAAAGAGCAAAGGAAAGTTTAAGTGATATTTTGAAGGAGGGGATTTAAATGAAGTTTGATGAATTTAATAATATAGAAGTGCCAGAAGAAGTTGATGTTTTTATAAAAAATGGGGTTAAAAAAGCGGAAAAAGTTAAGCAAAAAAGAAGAATAAAAAAGTGTGTAGTAGCAGCAGCGACATTGGTGTTATGTTGTGGAATTTTGGTTAATGACAATACATGGGCACTTGTGGATAGTATAACTGCAAAAATAGAATATTATTTCGGGGCAAATAAGAACGAATTTGAAGAATATAAAACGGGAGTTGAGCAGAGTGCATCTGATAAAAATGTAACACTTACATTAAAAGAGGCAATGCTTGAAGATGGTGAGTTTATATTAAATATAAATATGGATTTTTCTAAAAAAGAACTAGATAAAAATGATATGATAACTAATTATATGCCACAAATTAAAGAGATTTATATAGATGGCAAGAAATTTTTACCGAGTTCAGCTATGCAAACATTTGGGATTAGCGAGGAAGAAAATATAAATGATATTAAAGAGATGGATAATATAGACTTCTTAACTAAACTTCAAATAGAGTCAACAAGTTACGAAGATAATAATGTTTTAGAGAACTTGGATAAAAGTAAAGATCATGATGTAAAAGTAGTATTTGGTAAAATAGAAAAAATGGCAGGAAATAGTGTGGGAGGTTCAATAAGGGGGAATTGGGAATTTAACTTCACTATAAATGCAAAGGAAATGGAAGAGAGAACAAAAGTTTATAATATAGATAAAGAAGTTGAAATAAAAGAAAATAATAAGACTACTTTACTTAAGTTTAAAGAATTGAGAATATCACCACTATATGCAAGACTTTATCTTGATGCAGAAAGCACAGGGAGCGAAGATTTTTTAAATAATATATCTATAGAAGCTGTTGACCAAGCGGGCAATCTTATATTAGAGGGTGTTGGTGGAGATTCATCTTATATAGATGGCAAAAATAAATATATTAATTTAGTATCAGAACAAGAGTTATATCAAGGTGGCAAAAAAATAGATACAGATAAAATAGAATATGTGAAAATCATACCAGTCAAATTGACTGAAGGTGGAAGTGTTGCTAAAAGATATAAAGATAAGGCAATAATAGTCAATTTAAAATAAAAAATAATTATCAGTATAACAAAAAATAAGTGTTTTATAGTAATAAACTAGGTTGAAATACAAATAATATATCAACCTAGTTTTTTTATGAAAAAAAATTATAAAAAAGTGGAATAAATAAAAAATAAGTCCCATATAATGAATTAAGCTTGTCCTAGAAAATAAAAATATATAGAAAGGAGGTGTTTTTAATCAAGAGCAGGATAAGATTCGCAATAGGTGTTTGTATTATGACGGTTTTTGTATTTATTACATATGATAATCTTCAAAATATCCAGGCCGAGCGAAATTTACCTTTGGGTGTTACTGAAATTGAGCTTACAAATTGGACAAAGACGAGGGAGCCAGAGGAAATTGGTGATGGCGAAAAGAAGATGAATTCACATAGTGATAGGGCTGAGCTTAATGAAGGGATTTCGTCGGAGGAGGTTGAGAGTATTGATGGTTTGTATAAAAATGTAAAAGAAGATGGTAAGAACTATTTAAAACTTAGGACAATAAAGGATGTATCTAGTAGCAGTGATATAACTGAGAATGTAAATGTAGATACGGATAAGTCGGAAAGTGAAGTTAGTGGAAATAAGGTGTTGAGAACAATGATTAATTCGGGAAATGACACCCAATTAATTAGTTATAGCGTTGATGACCTGTATGGATATTTACAATCGGACAAACCTATAAAATGGGATAATGAAGGCAAGATTACATGGGACTTGCATACTTGTGTTGATACTCAAGGAAATCTAAACAGTATCGAGTGGAGGATGTTAAGCGCTAGTTTTGAGATTACAGATAAGCAAATAAGATTACTCCAAGACGGTAATGCATATGCTGTGCTTGGAATTCCAGCTGATAATAAATATGGATTTGAGCTTATAATGCCATATAATAACGTCGCTAGTGTATTTTTGAATAAAAAGACGACTAATATAAATTATGAAACTAGGCGTCTTCTTGAAAAGCAGAGATTAAATAGTAAAGACATAGATTATGAAAATACATCAAGTTATACTTGCTCAAATGCAACTTATCATAATTCATTATCAAATCATACAGATGGTTATCATATACATATGGAGGATTTAAGTGAAAATGCAGGTAAAATAAAAGGTACCTTAATGGAGATGGATCTAGAGGAAAAATTAGTAATGGGTGAAAATACTATAGACATATTAATCGGAAACTTTATAACGAGTGATAGTTTGAAAAATAATTCTTGTGGATTTTCCAAAATAAATTTATATATTATTGAGATGCCTCAAATGGAAATAAGTATGAAGCTTTATAAATACAAAAATGGGAAAAAAGATGGACAAGTTGTTTATTTTGATGATGATTATCGCCCAACAAATGGTGATGAAGTTTATGTTAGGATTGATATACAGAATAATTCAAATAAATATACATTGAAAAATTTAGGTTTTACAAAATTAAACACGAATAAAAATGCAGGAACTATACGATTAAACATGAGTCCAGATAGTTTTATATATAACGGAAATACATTAACCGATGATATAAGGTGTTATAAAAATGGAGATACTTCTGAAGAATATGATATAAGCGCACTTAAAAGTCTGGAACCTGGGGGCAGAATAACAATTATGTCGGACCGTTTAAAATATACTGTTTCTAAAGCAGACATAATAAATAATAGTATTATTTGTGTCGGAAGTATAAGGGCTAATTATATTCGAGATGAGTTGGAATTTATAAATGTTGAAAAAGATATGAAGGTTCCAATTAGCAAGGACTGTGGTGTTTTAAATATAAAATGTACTATTCAAAATGGTGATCAGGATTCTAATAATGAGGAAAAATTTTTGGTGAATATTAGTAGTGATAAAGGATTTGCAAATTTATCGATAAAACCAGGGCATACATATAGTGTAAAAAATCTAAATATAAGTGAGTGGCATTATATAAATTTAATTGTGCCACAGGATTATGAGGTGGTTAATAGTACTACATCTAAACGTTCAATTCAAAATAAAATCTTTTTAAATCAACAATCTATTAAAAATTATACTGGTAACATTGAAATTAAATTAAAGAAAAAGAACAATCCGTATTTTTATAAAAATAAACAAGGAAAAATAAATATTGATGTTTTAGATAAATCTAAGGATTTATAAGTTAAATCACAGAATATCAGATAAATTTCTGAGTATTTAATGAAACTAAGGTGATAAAATGAGAAAAATATTGGCAGCTATAGTGGCAATTGTGGTTTTTTGGGGTATTAGTATGAATTATGGCGAGCTATATGCTGTTTTTTATGATAGATTTTCTAATGAAAAGCAAGGTCAAATCAGTGAGATTGATTTTGAACTTATGGGAAATTCTATGGATCAACAGCTTATAAATGCAGATGGTGGACTTATATTGAATAAAAATAATGAGGCATCTGTTGATGTGGATTTTGATGTCGAAAATACAGGGACTTGTGACATATATATAAGGGTTGCGATTCTTCCAATTATTTTGGACAAGCAAAATTCTCAAATTGTGTACAAGCTTAACAAATCTTCTTGTGAAATTCAGTATTGTAATGAAAATAATAGTAGTGTTCTTGATGATGAGTATTGGGAAAAATCGTCTGATGGATATTACTATTACAAAAAAGTTTTGAAACAGGGACAAGGTTTGGAAAATGGATTGATTTCAAGGGTGAGATTTAAACCGAATAATAGTGAGGTTGTAGATTTTTGTGATAAGAAAGTCCAAATAGCAGTTAAAGTTGAATCGAGACAGAATGAGTTTTAGGCTATGGTAGATAATTAGTCTAGGCGGCTAATTGAAAATTAAATTTTAGGTTTTAAATATTTATAAGCTTAAAAGGAGTAACAAACTAAAGTGGATATTTAGTTAAGCAAGAAAGGGGAATTTTTTTGAAAAGATTTAGAAAAATATTAATTGTTTTATTGGCGATTTTAGTGCCTGTGTCAATTGGGTTTGGGTTTAATTTCTTTAGTTGGAATAAGAGTCAGGAATTAAGTAAAGAGGCTATGACTGTTGATGGTGCATTAACTATAACTGATGTTGCAAATGTAAAAAATTTAGTTCCTGGTGATAAGATTTGTGATGGTGTTACTATGGATATAAAATCTAGTGCAGTGAGTTTGCTTAGAGTGAAGGTTGATGTTTATTGTGCAGATTCTACTACACCAGAAACAAATATTGAGCCTATAAAAAATACGAATGCTGATTGGTTAAAAGGCAGTGATGGATATTATTACTATACACAAGGTGTTAAAAATGGCGATATAGTGAAGCTTGCAGAAGATGGGATATATTTTAATGGACTAAATGACAATGTTGACATGAATGAATATCAAGGTAAGAAAATAAAAGTAGTTGCAAATGCTGAATTAGTTCAAGCAAAACATAGTGTATTTGCAAAAAAATGGGGACTTAATCAAGATAATGATGGTAATATATACACTAAATTAAAACAGATATCAGATGATCAAGAAAAATCAGATGCACAAGGACAATAAAATTGAACAAAAATAAATTCAAAAACAAATAATATATAATCAAAAAATGAC
>CAJKKA010000088.1 GCA_905200315.1 uncultured Clostridium sp. | reverse complement strand
CTTTATTATTATGCAGATAAAACTGAATAAAAGATAAAAAACCGCCTATGCAAAGATAACTGAATAGGTGGTTTTATTAAATTTTATTAAAATTTAATAAAAAATATTAAAAAATAGTATTTACAAATAAAATTTAATATAATATAATAAGAATTGTTCGAGAGAGATATTAAAAATTAATAAAATTTATTAATAGTTATTTAAAATTATTAATTATTAATAATAAATATTAATTTTAAATATAAAGAAAGAGGTGGTAATATGACTACTAAAAAAACTCGTTCAACAAAACAAAATAAAGTTGAAAAATACAATATACAAATACCTGTCGCATTAGACAAGAAAGAGCAACTGGAAGCATTAGCAGAAGATATGGATTTAAGCTTGGCTCAATACTGTAGATGTGTATTATTACAACATTTAAAAGAAAATAGAAGTATTTTGAATAATAATTGCTTTACACAAAATATAGAGCAATTATCAGAAACAAAAGAACTTACTATAGAGCAACCGACAGAAACAGAAGAAGTTGAAGAAGTCGAGATAGAAGGGGCTTTTGGAGTACAATAAAATTTAATAAATAGGAGCATGAATATGAAAGTAAAATTAACACAAATAGACACTCAAAAGGTGGGACTAGATTTAGGTAATGCTATGATGAAAGCAGTAAGATACAATCATTTGGGAGAAATAGTAAGAGTTACTTTACCGAATAAATTGCAAACAGAAGATACACATAATACAGAGGATTGTAGATGTATCGTATTTAATGGGAAGAAAATGTATGTTGGTATAGGTGATTTAAACGATAACCATTCAAAACATACTAGACCTCATTTATTGGAACAAGCTTTAGTGATGATAGCTGAATTATATCCTGAAGCTTATGATGTGAAAGTATCACAATTAAGGCTAGGATTACCAGCAGAACATAGTTTAAATAAAATGTATGTAGATGAATTAAAATCTCATTTCCCTACTAATAAGTGGCTAGAGTTTCAAATTATTAAAGAAGATGAAGTAATTAAAAGAAGAGTATTTATTGAAAGTGTAGGAGTATGTGTGGAGGGTTATTCTGCATATATAGCTATAAAAAATAACCTAGAAATAGATGAAGATATACTTGTATGTGATGTAGGAGGAGGGACTACAGACCTTGTAAATTTCTCATATAACGGAGGGAAATTTAAAGTAGGGAATGTATTAACTATACCTACTGGGGCTATTACATTAACAGATATAATAGCAGATAATATAAATAAAAAATTAGGTTCTGACTTCCAAGGATCTAAGATAGATGAAAGATTGATGAGTGGTAAAAATACAGTTCATTATAAAACAACACATAACATTATGGATTATGCAGATGTAATAGAACCTAACATAGAAACTATGATAAAAAGAATTACAAAAAAATATGGAGATATTAATAAATACTTTGTTATTGGTATAGGTGGAGGATATGCTACATTTAATAGCATAGCTAATAAATATATATCATCTTCTATTGAACTGGATGAAGAAACTAGATTCTATGCGAATGCAGAAGGATTTTTAAAACAATAGATTACATAAAAAAAGCACTTGGAGAGCAATCCAAGTGCTTTTTATTTTAATTCACATAAATATGAAAATTAAAATTAACATATTTATATTAACATACATACTGCTATGACGTAAATAAATATATCTAAAAACGTTCTGAAATGCTTGAATGACAAATAACCTTGTAACTGGTTACAGATTTGGGAAAATCGAAAATACGAGGTTTTAAAGGGGGAGGGGTAGAAATAAAAAATATTTTTTTGAGAAAAGTTATAATTTATTAGGTTAGTGAGTATTATATATAAAAATAAAAAAGGTAAAAATATAGCTAAATAGCAGATTTTAGGTGTGTGCTATGGAAAGGAAAGATTATGGTAATTAGTAAGAAGCATAGAAAAAGAGGATTTGTTGGGCTATATTGACCAACAAAAAAAGTAGTAAAAAACTTAATTTGAAAAATTGTATTTGGAGGGTGTTCTTGCATGATTTATCAGCATTAATCAGATTTAAATATAAATTTCAAATAAGTAAAGAAAAGGAGTGATGTGTAGTAAGAAACAAAAAATTAAAATGCGATAGCATTTTAATTAAAACTAATAAGTAGTAATTACTATTTTATGTATGATAAGCAGATGTTTTGCTGATTATTTTGACCGAAAAGGGCAAAATAAACAAGCAAAACCAGTAAGTTACTAAGGTATCTTACTAAATCCAATGTTTCCAATGAGTCTAGGAAACATTGCACAAAAATTTTGAAAAAATTTTTGGTCACTATTGCCTGTGATTGAGTAAATTGGCTGAATGAGACTTAACATTAGACCTTATTAAAGTGCGCCAAAATTTGAGAAATACATAGATTAGCTAGAAAATAGCAGAAAAAGTGGGCTTGAACTAATACATAATGAACTAGGGCTAGAAGATCTAGTTCATTATGTATTAGTTCAAGCTTATTTTTATTACAAAAAAGGAGGGGGAATATGAAAGAAAATATTATAGAAAATATACAGGTGGTTTATGGAACTTTGCAAAAATATGGGGAGCAATTAACAACAGAAGATATAAAAGATTTAGCTAATAAACTTGGAAAAAGTGAAAGACAGGTCAGAAAGTATATAACTATAATTAAAAAACATGGCTTTTCTAAGGTTATAGAGAGTATTAAGCAAGGTAAAAGTATAAATAGTTTATACAAGTCTGTAATGGGGCACAAAACGGAAATAGTAAGGGCTACGAAGTTATTACAAAGAGAATATGATATAACAGTAAATGAATTGAGAGCATTTTTAAAACCATATAGGAAGGTAGAAGAGGAGGTGATTGACTTTGGCGAAAAAGAAGAAAAACAAGAGCAAGAGTGGTGGAAGGAATAGAGAAAAAAAGGGGAGTTTAGTGTTCCAAATGCACCAACGTATGGAGGGTTTAAAAGTATTCGGAGAGAGTAGGTCTATTGCCAAGAAGGAATATCAAGAGTTATTTACACAGAAGTCTAAAACAGACAAAGAAACTACCTTTAAATATAACAAAACTGTTGGAATACACTGCTCTAATAGTTATAAGAAGTTACAAACGGTATCTAAAAATTTTATTAATTGGCTGAAAATAGAACACCCAGGAGTGAAGGATCTAGAAGAGATAACAAGAGATCATCTAGAACAATTTATATATTACAGAGAGAATTGTGGTCTAAAAATAACTACAATTCAAAATGACTGTACTTGTTTAAATAAATTATTTAATCAAGATATATCAAAAGAAGAGTTAGGTATTGGGAGAAGAAAATTTGATGATATAACAAATAACAGAGAATTAAAGCAGCATCATGCAAAAATAAATATGGATAACTATAAAATGGAGCAATTAATAGGACAAGCTACTGGTATAAGGAGAGATAGTTATACCAAAGTGACAAAAGATAGATTTACTAGAAATAAAGAGGGGTTAGTCACTCATATTACAGTACTGGAGAAGGGTGGAAAGTGGAGAACGGCACCGATTTTAGACCATAAAAGAGAAGAAGTAACTAAATTTGTAGATGGTTTACAAGAAGGTCAAGTGTTATTTAGTAAAGTGCCAAATAGGTTTCCAACGCACCGTCAAAGACAAGTCTATGCACAAGAATTATATAAACAAGAAGTGGCTAAATATAACGATTTTAAAAAAGGATATAAGGGGTTTGATTCTAGAGCATTAGATACAGTTTCAAAGGCTCTAGGGCATAATAGAGCAGATGTGGTAAAGCATTATTTATGTGCAGGTGATAAATACTAAGGGGTGAAATTAAATGGAGTTGATAGCAACGGATTTATGGATGCCAATAAAATAATTATATGCAGTAAAAACAAATAATGATTAGGATAATCTTTTTAGAGATTAGCCTAGTTATTTACATAAAAATAATATATATAATATAAAAAAAGAAAAGTACAATTTTAGAAATGTTTTTTGAAATTGAAGAAATTAGTAAAATATAGTACAATAGTGTAGAAATAAGAAACGTAAAGAATTGCATAAAAAAAAGAACTCGAAGTTTGGTCGCGGAGAGTTCTTTCATTTATCCTATAGGATAGATTTAGAGATAGATCTAGAGATAGATCCTAATACTAGCTATACTAGAGATAGAATTGTTACTCAGTATTATTTATAGTATTTACATTTATAAAGATATTATACCATTTTCAATAAAAGTGGTCAATTGATATACGTGAAAAAATGTAGAAATTATGCAGTAATAACTGAATGCTCTATCTTCTTAGCGGATAATATATCTGCTTTTCTTTATGTCTAAATATCTAATGGATGAAATGGAGATAGGTGCATGAATAAACTACTAATGCAATGTATAATAGATACTGTTTCTATTATTATAGAATTTAAGAATGTTAATAATATAATTATTCCAGAGCATATGAAAGATTATACAAAAGAGATAGACAAGGTAGAAAAAGGAAATAAAATAGTAAAAATAAATCCTCACATGCTTACGGGTGAATACAAAAAAGTAGAAGGATTAAAAGAACTTAAAAAAATAATGAGGGAGGTTTTAGAAAAGTTGAGTGTAATCAACGAAGAAGAAGTAAAACTTAATAGAATAGATATAGCAATAGATAATAATTTAAATTTCAATGACAATTTTAAATTGTTTTTAATGTTCTTTGATTTATATACTTTTAAAAAAAGCAACAAGGATAGATGGTATACAATAAATTTAGATAGTTTAGATAAAACGACTATTATTTATAAAAATACGAATTTAGAAGTTGTGTTCTATGATAAAGAAGCTGAGAGTGGTGGAAATCATGATTTCGCAACAAGAATGGAGATTAGATTTAAAAGATTATCCAAAATGGATTTTGAAAAAAATCTAGATAAATTAATAGATTCTCTAAAAGATTTAGAAGAGAAGATACCTCTTCTGGAACAAGATATGTCTAAAAGATTGATTAAATTATGGGAAAAAGAAAGTGAAAAAGGTATAACAAAAACATTTAGTGAATTTGTGAGAAAATATAATGAGTATTTTTATACGATAGAAATTATAAGACAAGTATACAAAGCAACAGCTCTGAAAGGGAATTGCACTAAATGGATAAGTAAGTTTAGAGAAAAAAATTCATTAGAATTTTACAAGAAATCAAATATAACAAGTTTAAAAAAACAGATGATAAAGAGTATTAAAACTTATAAAAAAAGCTAAAAAATAGGGTGAAATACCCTATTTTTTTATTGAAAAAAATGAAAGAATTACCCACTACTAGTAGGTAAAAACGTATTTTTTTGAGTTTTTTTTGAGGTGCTTGTAATATAGTTATATCAATGGATTGAGAGATATTGAGGTGAAAATTTACTGCACTAATCTAAAGTAAACATATTGCATTAAGCAAATATAATTTAAATAAAAAAGGGGTATTAAAAATCATGCAGAAATAACTGAATAAGCAGAATAAACTGAATGAATAAGGGGGAAGTATGAATGGGAACGATAAAAAAGAATACTGTGATACAAGAAACGGCTATGGAAGAGTTAAGAAAGAAAGCTGGATATGAACTACAACAAGAAGTAGTAGAACTACATAAAAGTAGTCAAGTATCAATATTAGAAATTGGCAAAAGACTTATAATACTAAAAGAAACAGTATTAAGAGCGAAAGAGTTTAGAAAATTTGTAGAAGAAGAAGTAAAGCTTGGTTACGATATAGCTAATAAGTATATGAAATTAGTGAAGCGATATGCAATTGATGAAGACAATAAAGAAAATGCAGCAATAGTAGTAGCTCTTGGAGTAAAAAAAGCAGATAAGTTATTGAGAATATCAGATTTAGAAACAAGAATGAAATATATAAAAGACAATGATCTAGTTAATAAATCGTTTAAACAAGTAAGTGATCTACTAGATAAAGATTATCCAGGAGAGACTGGAAAGATAAAATTAATGAAACCTTGGACATTAACAGATAATATAGAAAATAGCCTAAATACTAATTTAAAGCTAATTAATAGTAATATGACAGAAATAAACCGAAATAAAGGTATAGATAACAAGATGAAAAATGAAATCAAAACTATAAAAACAGAGATGGAGCAAATGCTGCTAAAAGTACAAGAGTTGAATAAAAAATTACAAGAATTAAAAGCTAAAGAAGAAGAAGAGAAGAAATCAAAAGATAAAAAGACAGAAACAACAGCATAACTAAAAGTTGTAAGTTGCTTGTGTGTGAGTTGGCTTTGGCGAAGCTAAAACAATTCATACACAAGTGACTTGAGTTGAGCGAAGCCAACAAAAAAGATAGTTATAAATAATTAAAAAATTAAAAATTAAACTCATGAAATAAGGTGAAGGTAATATGTATTTAGCTATAAAAGATGTGAAACCAGTTGAAAATTATAAACTTATACTGATTTTTGCTGATGATAGCATAAAATTATTTGATATGAAACCATTTTTAGAAAAAGGTAGATTTAAAGAATTAAAAGACAAAGAGTTATTTAAAACAGTTAAAGTAAGTTTTGATTCTATAGAATGGTCAAATGGTATAGCCCCCTTCATCTTCTGTACATATAATTGTGGTTTTCCCTGGATCTACCTTGTCTT
>CAJKKA010000087.1 GCA_905200315.1 uncultured Clostridium sp. | reverse complement strand
CATGGATATTTATTTTACAAACACGTTAACAAAACAAAAAGAAAAATTTAAACCAATTCGAAAAGATGAGGTACGCATATATTCATGTGGACCAACAGTATATAAAGATGCAACAATTGGAAATATGAGAACAAATATATTTCAAGACACATTAAGAAGAACTTTAGAATACAATGGATATAAATTGAAACATGTAATGAATATAACAGATGTAGGACATTTAGTTTCAGATGCAGATGAAGGCGAAGATAAAATGATAAAATCTGCAAAAGAAGAAGGAAAAACACCATTAGAAATTGCAGAATATTATACAAAAAAATTTTTTAACGATTTAGATAGATTAAATATCCAAAGACCAGAAATTATATGTAAAGCTACGGAACATATTGAAGATATGCTAAATTATGTAAAAAAATTAATAGAAAATGGTTATGCTTATGAAACATCAACTGCTATTTATTTTGATGTATCTAAATTAGATGAGTATGGAATTTTATCTGGAATAAATTTAAGAGAACAAAAAAATGGGGCAAGAGTTGAAGTAGATAAAGAAAAGAAAAATCCATATGATTTTGCATTATGGATAAAAGCACCAGAAAATCACTTAATGAAATGGGAAAGTCCATGGGGACTAAGCTACCCAGGGTGGCATATAGAATGTTCTGCAATGAGCCATAAGTATTTAGGAGAAGTTTTTGACATACATACAGGAGGAATAGATTTAATTCCAACTCACCACGAAAATGAAATAGCACAAAGCAAAGGATATTCAGGAAAAATTCCAGCAAACTACTGGATGCATGGAGAATATTTACTTATAAATGGCGGAAAAATGTCAAAAAGTCTAGGAAATGTATATTTATTGCAAGATTTAGTAGATAGAGGATATAACCCACTTGTATATAAAATGTTTTGCTATACAACTGTGTATAGAAAGAAATTGAACTTCACATGGGAAGCTATGGACTCTGCAAAAATAGCATTAGAAAGATTAAAAGAAGCATATCAAAAACATTTAAAAGGAGAAGAAAAAATAGAAGAAAAAAACATTACTGAGTATGAAGAAAAATTTCATATCGCAATAAATGATGACTTAAATATGCCATCTGCTATGAGCATAGCATGGGAAGTTGCTAAAGAAACAAGAAAGTCAAAAGATTTTGCAAAACTACTTGAAAAATTTGATACAGTACTTGGACTAGAAATTAGTAAAAACGAAAAAAAAGAAAAATTACCAGAAGAAATAGAGAAATTAATTCAAGAAAGAAAAGAAGCAAGAAAAAATAAAAATTGGGAAAAATCTGATGAATTAAGAGACTTAATTCAAAGTAAAGGATACATAGTAAAAGATACAAAAGAAGATATGATAGTAAATAAAATGTAAAAAGGAGAAATTGTTATGGCTAATATAAAAGTAGATTTAAAATATTCAGGAATAGAACAAACACAAATACAAGAATATGAAAAAGATATAATAAGAATACATGAAAGCTTTTATTTAAAAGAAAAAATCGATTCAGAATTTTTGGGTTGGCTATCATTGCCAACAAATTACAATAGAGAAGAATTCTCTAGAATAAAAAAAGTAGCAAATAAAATAAAAAATGATTCAGATGTATTAGTAGTAATAGGAATAGGTGGTTCGTATTTAGGCGCAAGAGCAGTTATAGAAGCTTTAACAAATACATTTACAAACTCAATTTCAGATGATGATTCAAAATTTCCTAAAATAATATTTGTAGGAAACAATATGAATCCAGATTACATAAATGATGTTATAGAATTTATTGAAGATAGGGATTTTTCAATTAATGTAATATCAAAATCTGGAACAACAACAGAACCTGCCATAGCATTTAGAATATTTAGAGAATGCTTAGAAAACAGATATGGAATAGCAGAAGCAAGAAGCAGAATTTATGTTACAACAGATAAGCAAAAAGGAGCATTAAAACAACTTGCAGATGAAGAAGGATACGAAAAATTTGTAGTACCAGACAATGTAGGGGGAAGATATTCAGTACTTACAGCGGTAGGACTTCTTCCAATTGCAACGGCAGGAATTAACATAGACAAATTAATGGCAGGAGCATTAGAAGCACAAGAAAAATATGCAGACAGCAATTTAAAATATAACGAATGTTATCAATATGCAGTTGCAAGAAATATTCTATATAAAAATAAGAAAAACATAGAAATACTAGTAGACTATCAACCAAAATTACACTATTTTATAGAATGGTGGAAACAACTATATGCAGAAAGCGAAGGAAAAGAAAATAAAGGAATATTTCCAACAGGAGCAGAATTTACAACAGACTTACATTCAATAGGTCAATACATACAACAAGGAAGACGTAATTTATTTGAAACTGTGTTAAATATAGAAAAAAATAATACAGATATACGAATAAAAGCAGACGAAGATAACTTAGATGGATTAAACTATTTAAAAGGAAAGACAATAGACTATGTAAATAAAACCGCTATGAAAGCAACAATAAAAGCACATGTAGATGATGATGTACCCAATATTTTAATAAATATAGAAAAATTAAACGAAGAAACAATAGGACATTTAATATATTTCTTTGAACTTGCATGTGCAATGTCAGGAAGTTTACTAGGAGTAAATCCATTCAATCAACCCGGAGTAGAAAAATACAAAACAAATATGTTTCAAATGTTAGAAAAGCCAGGTTACACAAAATAAATTAACATTTATAATTAAAAAACATAATTATAAAACAATTTAATATCGTGAATAATAAATGGCAAACGCTGTAGGTGGTCGGAGTACCTAAAGGTATAACGGATTTGTAATCTCACATCCGTTCGAACAACTCCGAAATGCTCGACGACCCGCAAAAACAAAAAAATTTAGGTGAATAAAAGATGATGTTAGATTTAGTAGAAATAACACCAAGGAAGTTGAATATAAAAAAAATAATCATTACAATAATAATTATAATACTAATTATTGCAATGAGTATTACTGGTGTTATAGCACATAAAAATGCAAAAAAAGAAAAATTAAATAATAAAGAAAAAATCATAGAATCAAAAATAATTGAAAAAGAAAAATCATATGCTCATATGGTAGAATTTGAGGAACCAAAAAAGCAAACTCAAGATATAAGAGAACAAATTAGTAGCATATATCATTCAGAAGCTAAAAGAGTGTTTTTAACCTTTGATGATGGACCTTCAAAAACAGTAACTCCGCTTATTTTAGATTTATTAAAGCAAGAGAATATAAAGGCTACGTTCTTCTTACTTGGAAGTAGAGTTGAATTATGCCCAGATATTGTAAAAAGAGAATATAATGAAGGACATTATATAGCAAATCATGGATATAGCCATAATTACACAAGTATATATCAAACACCTCAAAGCGTTGTTGATGAATTTAATGCAACGGAAAGTGCAATAAAAAATGCACTAGATAATCAAGAATATAGTTCACATTTATTCAGATTTCCAGGAGGAATGCCAGGTGGAAAACATGCTCAATTAAAAAAAGAAGCAGCAGAAATTTTGGAACAAAATGGAGTGGCGCACTTAGATTGGAATGCACTTACCTCAGATGCGGCAGGAGCAAAAACAAGTGAAGAAATGTTGCAAAATGCAATAAGCACAATAGGTGAAAAAAATAGTGTAGTAATTTTAATGCATGACGCAGGAGATAAAATACTAACCTACGAAATGCTACCAAATCTAATATCATACTTACGTGAAAAAGGATACGAATTCAAAAATATATACGATTTACTAGAATAGGAAAATAAAATGGATGGAATTGTAATAATAAATAAAGAAAAAGAATATACATCACACGATGTAGTTGCAAAAGTAAAAAAAATATTAAACGAAAAAAAAGTAGGTCATACCGGAACACTTGACCCAAATGCAACTGGAGTATTACCAATATTGTTAGGAAAAGGAACAAAACTTTCTAAATATTTAATAAATCATAATAAAATATATGAAGCAACCTTAAAACTAGGAGAAAAAACAGATACTGCAGATATTGAAGGTAAAATAACAGAAGAAAAAGATGTAAAAAAAGAAAATTTATCTCAAGAAAATGTAACTAAAGTTTTAAAAGAATTTATTGGAAAAAGCAAACAAGTACCACCAATGTATTCAGCAATAAAAGTAAATGGAAAAAAGCTATACGAATATGCAAGAAAAGGACAAACAATAGAAATTAAGCCACGAGAGATAGAAATTTATGGTATAGAATTACTAAATATAAATAATAATGAAATTTCATTCAAAGTTCATTGCTCAAAAGGAACATATATTAGAACTTTATGTGAAAATATAGCAGAAAAGCTTGAAACAGTTGGATATATGAAAGAATTAAAAAGAATTGAAGTTGGAGAGTTCAACATAGAAAATGCTATAACTTTAAAAGAGTTAGAAAGCAAAAAAGGAAAAGCTCTAATATCAATAGAAGAATTTTTAAAAGATAAACAACTAATTAATTTAAATAGCAAGAAAGTAAAACTGTTTTTAAATGGAGTAAATTTAGAGTTTAAGTTAGAAGATGGAATATACAGAATTTATAATGAAAAAAATGAATTTATAGGAACAGGAACAATAAAAAGTAATGTATTAAAAAGAGATATAATAGTTTGACAAATATAAGGTTAAATATTAAAATATAATTCGAAAATTAGAAAGGATTTGAAATTAATGGATATAAATGAAAAAATAAAAATAACTTTAAAAGGTGTAGCAGACCATACAGAAACATCAGAAATAATAAAAAAATTTGAGACAGCAGAAAAAGAAAATAGACCTTTAAGAATAAAATTAGGGCTTGACCCATCTGCTCCAGATATACACTTAGGACATGCTGTTGTTTTAAGAAAAATAAAACAATTACAAGACTTAGGAGCAGAAGCAATAATAATAATTGGTGACTTTACTGGAATGATAGGAGACCCAACAGGAAAATCAAAAACAAGAAAACAACTTACAAAAGAGCAAGTTGAAGAAAATGCACAAACCTATAAAGAACAAATACTAAAAATATTAGATAAAGACAAAACAGTTATTAAATTTAATAGTGAATGGCTTGGAAAAATGGACTTTAGAGATGTAATAAATCTATCTTCAAAATGCACAGTAGCAAGAATGCTAGAAAGAGATGATTTTAAAAAAAGATATGAAACAGGAAAGCCAATATCTGTTCACGAATTTTTCTATCCATTAATGCAAGCTTACGATTCAGTTGCAATAAAATCAGATATAGAACTTGGAGGAACAGATCAAACCTTTAATGTTCTTATGGGAAGAAACATACAAAAAGACTTTGAACAAGAACCACAATTAACATTATTTATGCCATTATTAGAAGGCTTAGATGGTGTAGAAAAAATGAGCAAAAGCCTTGGAAACTACATAGGAATTAATGAAGATGCAAACACAATGTATGAAAAATGTATGAAAATACCAGATGAATTAATAATAAAATATTACAATTTATGTACAGACGAACATCCAGATGATGTTGAAAAAGTAGAAGAAAGACTAAAAAATGGAGAAAATCCAAGAAATATAAAAATGGAATTAGCTGAAATAATAACAAAACTATATCATACAGAAGAAGAAACACAAAATGCAATAGAACACTTTAAATCTGTATATCAAAAACAACAAGCACCAGAAGATATAGAAGAAATAGAAGTAGAAAAAACAGAAAATTTAGGAATAAGTTTATTAAATGCAATACTTGCAACAAAAAAATATGCATCAAAAGGTGAAATAAGAAGATTATTTATGCAAGGAGCAGTAAAAATAAATAACGAAAAAGTAACAGAAATAAACAGTATAACAGAACTAGAAAACGGAGCAATTTTACAAATAGGAAAAGGCGTATTCTTAAAAATTACAATAAAATAACATTATAATAAAATTAATGTAAAACACTGTAGGGATCGACGCCACTGTCGACCAGCAATATAAAAAATGTAAAATAAAAATATCGGACGATGTAGGGGTCGACGCCTCTGTCGACCTGCAATAAAAAATATAAAAATAAAAAATGTCAAACGTGTAGGGGTCGGCGTACCTAAAGGTATAACGGATTTGTAATCTCACATACGTTCGAACAACTCCGAAATGCTCGACGACCCGCAAAAAGATTACAAATAAAAACAAAGGAAGATGAAAAATGAAAAAACAATGTTTAGTAATAGGACTTGGAACATATGGTATGAATGTAGCCAAAAAACTAGAAGACTCAAACATAGATGTATTAGCAATAGACAAAAATATGAAAATAGTAGAAAAAGCAGCAAAATTCGTAACAAAAGCAATATGTTTAGATGTAACATCACTAGATGCATTTGAAAGCTTACCAATAAAAGACTTCGATGTAGCTGTTGTTGGAATAGGCGAAGACATATCTGCAAGCATAATAACATGCTTAGCTTTAAAAGAAGCAGGAGTAAACTATATAATAGCAAAAGCAGGAGATAAAATACATAAAAGAATACTAAGCAAATTAGAAGTAAATGAAGTTGTTCTGCCAGAAGAATATTTAGGAAAATTAACAGCAAGAAGTATAATAGAAAACGAAAAATAAATAAAAAACATTCAAATTAAAATAAGACTAATGTCAAACAATGTAGGGGTCGGCGTACCTAAAGGTATAACGGATTTGTAATCTCACAT
>CAJKKA010000086.1 GCA_905200315.1 uncultured Clostridium sp. | reverse complement strand
TGTTGAATATTTTAGCTATTGGATGAACATCAAACTCAGTAGTGCTAAGATAGTTTGTGAAAGGAGAACCTTGAATCGTATCCCCAGCATCTATTATTAACGTATTACCGTCCTTTTCAAATTGATTTATTATGTTTAATAGACCTATATTTTTTTGTGATCTATCAATATAATCTGTTGGGTACACATAACCGTGTAAGTCAGATGTAAAGTAGATTTTTAAGTTTTTCATTGTGACACCTCTTTAATTGTTAATCCGTATATTTATATTACCTCAAAATCTTCATTTTATAAAGATAGTTATTTAATTTCATATACGTTACATATTGAAATTTTAATATTAAACCATAGAAAAGCAAAACAAATAATAATTAAAATATTGAAGTATTAGGAGAATGAATATGAACAGAAAAAGAATAACAAAAAAAGCAACATTAGCATTAGTAGCGATGATGACAGTAACATCAGTAGTAGGATGTTCACAGTCAAATAACTCAAACAAAAACCAACAAGGCTCAAATCAAAAGACTGAACAAAAAACAGAACAAAAAACAGACAAAAATACAAACTCAAGTTTATCATCTAGCACAATATTTAAAGATATGAAAACTACAGATATAGATGGAAACAAGGTAGATAAATCTATATTCTCAAAATATAAACTGACTATGGTCAATGTGTGGAACACAGGCTGCAGCCCATGTATATCAGAAATACCAACATTAGATAGATTAAACAAAGAATATAGAGAAAAAGGCGTTTCGATAAAAGGTATGCTGCTAGAATCGGGAATTGGATTAACTGATGAAGAAAAAGCTACAGCAAAAGAAATATTATCAAAAGCAAATGCAACTTATCAACAATTAACAGTTACAAAAGATATGGTAGAAAAAGATGATACATTGCTTTTACAAGCATTCCCAACAACATTCTTTATAGATAAAGATGGAAATATCGTTGATAGTATAGAAGGTTCTAACGATTATGATGGCTGGAAAGCAAAAATAGATGAAGTATTAAAGAAGGTAGAAGCAAATGAATAATATTATTAAAAAAAATAAAGTAGGTTTAGCAATATTTATTGCAGGGATGCTTTTTGTATCTCTTGGAATTCACAGACAAGAACATAAAGTTGTTTCAAAGAAATCAAATATTATATGTCTTGAATGTATAGGAATTGGATAGGTGATAGTATGGATTTAATAAGAAAGATAAAGTCAAACCTGAGGCTAACCGTTCAAATAGTGTTTACTGCATTGACTAATGGATACTTTTTGGGCTTTGCAAAAGGGAAGATATATCAAGGTGATAGTAAACAACTATGTGTACCTGGGCTGAATTGTTATTCATGCCCAGGGGCGATAGGGTCTTGTCCAATAGGTTCTTTACAGGCCGTATTGGGAAGTAGAAATTTTAAATTTTCATTTTATATAATAGGATTTTTAATGATGGTTGGGGCGTTTGTAGGAAGATTTGTGTGTGGATGGCTATGTCCATTTGGATTAGTACAAGACTTGCTTTACAAAATTCCATTTATTAAAAAAATTAAAAAGGTGCCTTTGGATAAGCCATTAAGATATCTTAAATATGTTATATTAGTAGTATTTGTAATTATAATGCCGCTTACACTGACAAACTTTGCAGGAGAGGGTAATCCTTGGTTTTGCAAATTAATTTGTCCATCAGGAACATTGCTTGGAGGGGTACCTCTAGTATCAATGAACAGTTCACTTAGAAAAATAATTGGACCATTGTTTACTTGGAAGATGTTTATATTAGTGAGTGTTGTTATATTATCAATAAAAATTTATAGACCGTTTTGTAAATACTTATGTCCATTAGGTGCTATATATGGGCTATTCAACAAATATTCTCTTTATAAATATGAAATTGATGAAGACAAATGTACAAAATGTGGATTATGTGAGAGAAAATGTGACATGAATGTCGCAGTATACAAAACTCCAAACAGTGCAGAATGTATAAGATGTGGAAAATGTATAAAAGTTTGCCCAAGAGGAGCTATAAAAACTACATTTACAAAAACAAAAGAAGCAGCTTGTAATTCAAAATGTTCTGGATGTAAGTCAAATTGTGCAAGCAAAAATTAATAAAAGCCTTTAAGTTTAAATTAAAACATAAAAAAGATATTTAATATAATATTTAAATTATAGTATACTATAAAATATAATTAAAAGATGATGAGGTTGAAAAAAGTGAGCACAAAAATATTAATAGTAGAAGATGAGATAGATATAAGAGAAGGGATAAGTGAATATTTATCCGAAGTTGGATATGATGTTATGGTTGCTGAAGATGGGCAAGAAGGTATCGACTTATTCAAATCAAATGAATTTGATTTAGTTTTGTTGGATATAATGCTACCAAAAATAAATGGGTTTGGTGTATTGAGCCAAATAAGAGAAATAAGCGATGTTCCTGTTATGATGCTTACTGCAATGACTGATGATTACAGTCAAATCATGAGTTTTAATGAAAAAGCCGATGATTATATAACAAAACCATTTTCGGTTGTAGTACTTCACAAAAGAATTGAAGCTTTGCAAAGACGTATCCAAGGAAGACAACAAAATAACAAATGGATTTATAAAGATGTTGAGGTGGATTTTTTAGGATTTTGTGCAAAGAAAGATAATAATCCAGTAGATTTAAAACCAAAGGAAATAAAGTTATTGGAATTATTAATTAAGCACAAAAACCAGGTGCTAACAAGAAATCAAATGTTAGATAGTCTTTGGGAAATAGACGAGGCCCCAGCTGATCGTGTTATTGATGTATATATTAAAAATCTTAGAAAAAAACTAGATTTAGATTGTATTACAACTGTAAAAGGTATTGGGTATAAGTTTGAGGATAAGTAATGAAAAAGATGAAACTATTCCAAAAAACATACCTATTTACAGTTGGGCTGATGGCAATTATCATCATAATTTCTCACACTTTGTTGTATATGCTTTTGCCGAGTTTTTATACTAACAAAAAGCAGCAAGATTTAGACAACATAAGCTATCAATTAACAGAGCAATTACAAAATAATAATTCAAATAAGAGCGATGAAATAGCTAAGAAATTTGCTGATATGCATAACATAAATATACTGTTGAGTGTAAATGGAAAAAATAAAGTATATGAAGGAATTAAAAGTTGTGATATATATATAAACCCAGATGCTTTAGATGAACAGTCGCTAGTTATCGACAATAAAACGGATTTTATAGAAGATAATAAGAAATCAAATTCAACAGAAGTTAAAAATGATTTTCTAAAAATTAGTGATTCATCATTACTTTACACTAAAAAGTTAAAGACAAAAGATAACGTAGATGCATCAATAAAAGTTGCTATGGATTTACAATATCTCCAAGAAGCGAGAAGTGTAGTATTTATGATATTACCATATTCTATCGGTATAAGTCTTATTATTTCATTATTTGCATCATATATATATACAAAAAAAATAACAAAACCAATAAAACAAATTTGTGACGTTACAAAAGAGATGCAAGTATTAAAAGAAGATGCGTATTGTGATATTAACACTGGAGATGAGATAGAGCTTTTAGCGACAAATATAAATAGTTTATATAAAAATTTATTAGATACGATTGATTCTTTGAAAGAGGAAATTGAAAATGTGAGTAAATCGGAAAAAAGCAAGGTAGACTTCTTAAGAAGTGCCTCTCACGAATTAAAAACACCTCTTATGAGCATACATATAATGCTTGAAAATATGATTTTGAATATCGGGAAGTATAAAAATCATGATGTTTATCTCCCAAAATGTCAAGAAGCTGTTGTTAATTTAAGTAGTATGGTTCAAGAGATACTAGACACATCTAGACTTAACTCTTTGAACGGCGAAAAAGAATTGAAAGAAGTAGATTTAAAAATATTGATAGAAAGTATTATTGAGCCATATAAAATTATCGCAAAATCAAAAAAAATCAATATGAACATAGATTATTCAAACTCATTAAATATAAATACTGATAAATCAATGTTAAAAAAGGCATTATCGAATATTATATCTAATGCAGTGAATTATACCGATAATGGAAAAAATATAAATATATATTTTGAAAAAAATTCATTAATAATAGAAAATGAGTGTAAACCAATAGAACAAAATCATCTAGATCATATATTCGAGGCGTTTTATAGGGCGGAATTTGACAGAAATAAAAACACCGGTGGAAATGGGTTGGGACTTTATATTGTTCAACAAATTCTAAAAACTTTAAATATCTCACACTCATTTGAAAGTGTGCAAAATGGTATGAAATTTACGATTAATTTTGAAGAAAATAACTTAATATGTTAACAAAAAAGTAGGGGCTAAGCTCCTACTTTTTTGTATTTATATATAGATAAAATATAAAAATATTGATAAAAATAAAAATCTAAAATAGTAAAGAAAATAATGAAAAAGGTATTTAAATATATAGGAAAATACGAACTTTTTAATATATATATTTTAATATATAAGTGAAAGTGGCATATTTTTTCTTGAAAAATGATTTTTTTATTAATTAAACAACAAATTTTAATTTTTACAATTGTAAATTTAAAAGTTTTATAGTATACTAATTTCATATTAAGTTTACACACATGAAAGGGACACATGATGGAAAAAAGAGAAAAAGTAGTTTCGAGTATTGCAAATATTTATAAATTAGATGGACGAGTGCCATTATCTAAGGCAATTCCTTTTGGATTACAACATATTCTTGCTATGTTTGTAGCTAATTTAACACCAATTATGATGATAGGAAGTGCATCATCTGTAGGACAAGAGCAAATGACTATATTATTACAAAATGCAATGTTTATGGCTGGGATAGCAACTTTAATTCAGTTATATCCTATTGGAAAAGTAGGAGCAAAGTTGCCTATTGTTATGGGAGTTAGTTTTACATTCGTTACAATCTTATCTTATGTTGGAGCTCAATATGGCTATGGTGCTGTTGTAGGTGCAGTTATCGTAGGTGGTATTTTTGAAGGACTATTAGGATTATTGGCCAAATATTGGAGAAAAATAATAACACCAGTTGTTTCAGGTGTTGTCGTTACAACGATTGGCTATTCATTATTAACTGTAGGTGTACGTTCATTCGGAGGGGGCTACACTGAAAACTTTGGTTCTCTACAAAATATTATGGTTGGTACAATTACGTTAGTAGCTTGTCTTTTATTTAATATTTTAGCAAAATCATTTTGGAAGCAATTATCAGTATTATTCGGATTATTTGTAGGATATGTAGTATCACTTTGTTTAGGAATGGTAGATTTATCAGGAATTTTATCTAATGGAATTATAGCATTCCCTACAATTTTACCAGTTACACCAGAATTCAATATAAATGCAATTATATCAGTATGTATTATATTTATGGTTTCGGCTGCTGAAACAATCGGAGATACATCAGCAGTAGTTGCAAAAGGTTTAGACAGAGAAATAACAGAAAGCGAAATCTCAGGTTCACTTGCTTGTGATGGTTTTTCAAGTTCTATAACTGGTATATTTGGATGTCCACCAGTAACATCATTCAGCCAAAATGTTGGATTAGTTGCTATGACAAAAGTAGTAAATAGATTTACAATAATGACTGGAGCTATGTTTATGATACTTGCAGGATTTGTTCCACCAATCGGTGCATTTTTCAGCTCCATTCCAGAATCCGTGTTAGGTGGGTGTACACTTATGATGTTCGGGACAATAGTAGTTAGTGGTATAGAGATGCTTGCAAGAGCAGGTTTTACACAAAGAAATATCATAATTATAGCACTATCTTTAGCTATAGGGATAGGATTTACTTCTGTTACAGAAGCAGAAATTTGGGCAATATTCCCTAAAATGATACAAGACATATTTAGCGGAAATTGTGTTGCAGTTGTATTCGTTGTTTCAATTATTTTAAACTTAGTACTTCCTAAAAATATGGAAATTGAGAAGTTGGCTGAAGCAGCTTAGGAAATAATTGAAGTAAAATAATAATAAATTAAAAGCAAAAGTGCTACAAAGTAGGTTATCTATTTTGTAGCATTTTTTTATGTTAGAAATAGTAATTGTGTTAGCTGTGGATTTTGTATAAAGGTTTGTCCAAATGCAAATATTTCTTTAAAATAGATAATTGGTTCTAATAAGCAATAAGATTGAAAGGTTTATATATTATTGATTAATTTTCTATAGTTGTATAAATTAATTTATATTGTATTGTTTAATTTTTTAGTGTATCTTAAAATAAGATATATTTTACCTTTATATGAAAAAATAGGTTATATAATTATAAATAGGTGGAGAAAGAGAATGAATAAAAAAGAAGCAATACTAAAAGTATACAATTGCATAAAAAAAGAAACAGCTAAGAAAGCTATAAGTATAGAGTTAAAAAAACAAAAAACACAACTTATAGATTCAAAAGTAGGAGGAACTCCATATTTACCTGTTGGTGCAGAAATTCCTGTTGATGATGATGGAAGACAACTTACATTATTAGCACAAATAAACTGCGAAGAGCTTGTAGGAATGGAAGATTATCCTCAAAAAGGATTATTACAATTTTTCATACTTATGGATGATTGTTATGGGTTGGATTTTGATAATCAAAATAAACAAAATACATTCAGAGTAGTTTACCATGACAGTATTGATGATAATGTAAAAGAAGAAGATATATTAAAAATATACAATCCTTATATTGAAGATGAGGATTATATGCCATTTGAAGATGA
>CAJKKA010000085.1 GCA_905200315.1 uncultured Clostridium sp. | reverse complement strand
TGGTATATTTATAATGGGGAAAACGGATGTTTATCAATGGGGAAATGGTGTGTATACTAGCAGCTCCAAGTGGTAGACCTGGATGTCCTGAGTTTGATTTTTGTATAGCATCAGCTGATAATACTCTAATTGCATTTATACATTGTAAATCTAAATTGTTCATATTTTCCTCCATTATTTTAAATGTTGTGATAAAACTTGGATGACTTATTTCATTTATATATATTTAACTACGGCAATTTTAAATCACCATAATTTTCAACTTAAATTATATCTTTTTATTTCCCGAAAGTTGCTTCCCAATCTTTTTTGAATTTTTCTATCCCTTGATCAGTTAAAGGATGTTTTAACATTTGGTTTACTACTTTTGTTGGTACAGTAGCTATATCAGCACCAGCAAGTGCAGCATCTATAACATGTATTGGATTTCTAACGCTAGCTGCTATTATTTCAGTTTCTATGTTGTGAATTGCGAATATTTCAGCTATAGTTCTTATTAAATCCATACCTGGTGTAGATATATCGTCTAATCTTCCTAAGAATGGAGAAACATATGTAGCTCCAGCTCTTGCAGCAAGTAATGCTTGAGTTGCTGAGAATACTAATGTAACATTAGTTTTTATTCCTTCTTTAGTTAAAACTTTTACAGCTTTTAAACCTTCAGCTGTCATTGGTATTTTAACTACCATATTTGGATGTATCGCTGCAATTTCACGACCTTCTTTTATCATTCCTTCTGCATCGTCACTGTTAACTTCTCCACTTATTGCTCCATCAACAATTGATGCAATTTCTTTTATAGTTTCTTTAAAATCTTTTCCTTCTTTAGCAATTAAAGATGGGTTAGTTGTTACTCCACTTATAACGCCCATATCATTTACTGCTTTTATTTCATCAATATTAGCCGTATCTAAGAAAAATTTCATTTTTATTCCTCCTTAACGTTTTCATCTTCATCATCATTATTATAGCATGTATTGTTCGAATTTCTACAAAAATATAATAATTTTTTATATAAAATATGATATAAATTTTATTTTTACGTCTGAATATTTGCAAAAAGTCGAATTATGCACTTTAGGAAAACGTTTTGTAAAAATTCAGGTTTTATTAATATTTAATACTTATTTTACTTTTACATTTGTAAAAATATTGAACTTTTGTAATTATAAACATTTTCCCTTTTAAAAAATTATCTACCTTCTATTTATATTTTCACAAACTTCAAAACTTATGAAGAAAAATAATAAATTTGTGATATAATACTAAAATGATGTACTTAAAAAGACTCAAAATCTATAATATTTATGAAAAAGGTGAGTTAAGATGACAAAATTCAAATACGCATTTGATGATAATAAAAGATACCATACATGGAATTACTATCTTAGAAATACATTTGGTGAAAAAGTATTTAAAGTTTCTTTAAATGGCGGATTTACCTGCCCAAATTTAGATGGAAAAGTATCAAGAGGTGGATGTACTTATTGCAGCAATAGTGGCTCTGGAGACTTTGCAGGAAATCCTGCTAGCCCACTTAGCGAACAATTCAATGAGATAAAAGCTATGATGCATAAAAAATGGCCTAATGCCAAATATATAGCTTATTTCCAAGCTTATACTAATACTTATGCACCTTTAAATGTATTAAAAGATAAATTTGAAGAGGCACTTTCTTTTGAAAATGTAATTGGTCTTTCAATATCTACAAGACCTGATTGTTTAGAAGATGATGTAGTTGACTATTTAGCAGAATTAAATGAAAGAACTAATTTATGGGTTGAACTAGGACTTCAAACTATACATGATGTTACTTCTAAAAAAATAAATAGAGGACACGACTACGATACATTCTTAGAAGGGCTTAAAAAACTTCAAGATAGAAATATTAAGGTAGTAGTTCATATTATAAATGGACTTCCTGGGGAAGACTACAACATGATGATGGAGACTGCAAAAGCAGTTGCAGATATGAATGTTCATGGAATAAAAATCCATCTATTACATGTTATAAAAGATACTGCTCTAGCAAGATCATTAGAGAAAAAACAATTTGAGCTTATGGATAGAGATGACTATATAAATCTAGTATGTGACCAACTTGAAATACTCCCTCCTGAGATGATAATACATAGACTTACAGGAGATGGTAAAAGAGACGAGCTTGTTGGACCTATGTGGAGTCTAAAAAAATGGGAAGTTTTAAACGATATAGATAAAACTCTAAAAGAAAGAGATACTTATCAAGGTATTTATTATAATAAAAAGTAAGATTAAAATAATTAATATTTATAGAAAAATATAATTTTCTATAAAACAAAAGGGCTGCTGTGCTACAAATAGTACAAAGCCCTTTTTATATTACTTAATTTATTTTTGACAATCTGTCGCAACTTCTGTAACATAATTGGGATCTAATTCTTTATTTTCCTTAACTTCTTCGATTGCCTTAACTGCTATAAAAGTAGATGCTACCATAAATAAAACACCAAATATTTTTACAACAGAAAAATCTTCACCAAGAAGTGTCCATCCTATTATAACTGATAAAACAAGTTCTATCGATGCAACTACTCCTGCTATAGATAACTCTACGCCTTTTAATATACCTTTAGAATAAACAATATAAGACATTGCTGTAGGTATTATGCCAATAGCTAATATATACATAAGTATTCTCATATTATCTATTTTAGAAATTGTATGGATTGGATTAACTCTAAAGCACATTATAATTGCTGCAATTAAAAATGCATATGCACTCATTGTTATATTATCCATTTCTTTTAATGCATTTTTATTGAATATAGGAAGCATAGCATATGTTATAGCTGATATTATTCCAGCTAAAATACCTATTATATTTAAGCCTTGTATTTCAATTTTTCCTCCTGTTACTGCTAAAAATGCACCGATTACACAGAATATCAATGATAGTATTTTTATTTTATTGATTTTTTCTTTGTATACTATCTTAGAAAAGATTGCTACAAATACTGGCGATACATAAAGCAATACAGCGGCCATAGACGCCCCTACCATCGATATAGAGCCCATATAAGCTATATTAAATATACACTGACATACTATACCGATTGCAAATACGTATAGTATCCCCTTTTTCGTTATTTTACACATTGTAGGCATAGTTATTTTTCCATATATACTAATAACTATAAATCCACCTACCATTCTGAAAAATGCAACTTCTTCAGGTGAAAAATTATAATCGCTAATTTTACTTACTAAAAATCCAAGTGTTGACCAAAAAATCCCTGCAAGTAAAATATAAAAATATCCTATTTTACTCTTCATAACTTCCTCCTCATCATTTACAAATTTTCAATATTTTTCAAAAAAATAAAATTAGAGTGTAAAATATCCACACCCTAATTTTATCAATTTCTTATAAAACAATTTTCCGGTACTATCTTTTTTGTTTGGATTTTTATTTAGAATGATCTAAATAAAAATCTACTAACATATCTTTCTTTATTTCTTCAGCCTTATCTTTATATCCTAATTCTTCTAATATTTTAAAAGCAAATTCTAATGCTGTAGCAGGACCCCTACTAGTTATTATATTCTTATCTACAACTACTATTTGGTCTTCTAAATAATTAACTTTTTCTCTGCCTTTTATAAAACCTGGATATGATGTACATTTTTTGTCATCTAATATACCGAATTGTTCTAGAGTTTGTGGAGCAGCGCATATAGCTGCAACTATTTTACCTTCATCATTAAATTTAATTGCTATATCTTTTACTCTTTTATCAAGTAAATTATCAGCTCCCGGCAGTCCCCCTGGTAAAACTATAGCATCATATTCATCTTGGTCTATGTTATCTATTATACAATCAGATTGTATTATTATATTGTGTGTTCCTCTTACAAATTCATCTTTTATAGAACATAAATCACATTTTAAACTAGCTCTTCTAAGCACGTCTGCTACTGATAGAGCTTCTATTTCCTCAAATCCATCTGCTAAAAATACTAATACTTTCTTCATTCCTAATTCTCCTTTGCTTTACAATATATAAAGTTTTTTTATTGTAAATTTTTAATTTTCTTGATATTATTATAATAGTTAGGTAAATATATAACTATAACTTAATTATATAATTATTATATGGAAGGTGCAATTAATGATTTTAAATACACATTTAACAATTTCAAATGCGCTTATCGAAAACTTAGATTCAAGCAAATCTTTCTTTATAAGCGAAAAGAATTTTATTTACGGTAATATCAAACCGGATATGACTTCTAAATACGTCTTACATAAGCATTATTTAAAAGAATCTTTTGATATGATAATAGGAAAAATAAAATCTTTATGCAAATTATCATTAGACTTTATCGAAAAGTATTTTTCCATTAGTAAATTTAGTCAAGAATTAGGAGTTATATGCCATTTTTTATGCGATTTTTTCTGTGTACCACATAGTCAGCGTTGGGAATTTTCACATAGCTTTAAAAAACATGTAATTTATGAGAAAGATCTTCAGTCTATTGCCAAAGATACAAATTTTAAAACTTTAGAAAAAGCTTCTATACATCATATTGGTGTCGAAGAATTTTTTAATAAACTATACAAAGAATATGTCAAAAAAGAAGATTTTGAAAATGACTTATTTTTCTCAACATATATGTGCAATAGTGTTGTAGACTATATATTAAATTGCATATTAGATAACACTGTTAGATCTTATACTCTACAAATTTGTGGTTAGTATTAAATTAATATGAATATATAACTGGATGTCGATAACATCCAGTTTTTTTCATTTTACTTTTTCTTTTTATATAAGATTAAAACTGCAAGAAAAAAGAATATTATAGTCGAAGCAATAAGTATAAATACACTCGCTGTGTTTGACACTAATTTATCGTTTATATAATATACAACTCCCATACTTTCCTTAAATTCATTTATATAATTTGTAGGGACATCTGCAAATGATATATCCATTTGTTTTTTCATAAATATCTGTCTAAGTATGCTAATTCCATGTGATGTTGGGAATAATTTTACTATAATTTGAACTGAATCTGGAAGCATTGAAATAGGAAGATATATCCCTGTTATAAATCCAATTAAAGTCCCGACAATTGTACTTGCTGTTGAAAACGCCTTTTCACTACTAAATAAAGATACTATAAATAAAATCATTGCACTATTTGAAAGTGATGTCATAAGTATGATTAAAAAGACTTCTGTTAATTCTTTAAAGTTTAAAACATCGACCCCACTATATACTAAATAAATTTGTGATATTATCAGCGTCACTACTGACATCATACTTCCAACTATAAAAGAGCTTATAATATATCCTCCTACTATTTTCGATTTTTTTATCGGCGATACATAAAAATCTTTTATTTTATTTTTACTTTTGTCTTCGATCATTGTTCCAAAAGCACCCATATTTGCTGTTACAGATGTCACACCAATAAGTCCAGCTATAATCCAGCAATTCATAAGATTTTTAACTCCTTTTATATTTGGAAAAGAGTCAACCCATACATCTCCTAAAAAAAATATATATAATCCTAAAACAATCAACACTGCTAACAACGAGAAAAATACAGCCGTTTTATCTCTAAAAAATACTTTTAAATTTCGACTTACAAAACTTATCATCTATTTATTCCCCTTTCTTGTTATATTTATAAATACATCGTCCATACTACCTTTAATAACTTCAAAAGACTCTATATACTCTCTGCAATTTTCTAGTATTTTTATACTTTCCAATGTATTTTCAATATCTATAATTACATTATTATTTCCTACTGAGAAATTATAATTGTTTAATGATAAATAGTGCATAAAAAAACTATTATTTTTTGTATATACTATCATCTTATCTTTTGTATATTTTTCTTTTAACTCATAAGTCGTTCCTTTAGCTTCTATTTTTCCTTTATTCATAATTATTATATAATCAGCTTTTGCAGCTTCTTCCATATAATGAGTTGTTAGAAATACCGTCATATTATTCTCTTCCTGCAACCTTCTTATCATATCCCAAACGCTTTTTCTGCTATTTGGATCTAAACCTGTTGTCGGCTCATCTAAAAACAATATTTTAGGCTTATTTATAAGTGCTCTTGCGATATCAGCCCTTCTTCTTTGACCTCCAGATAACTTACCATATTGCCTATTTAAAAAATCATTTATACCTGTAACATGCGCTATTTCTTCTAAGTTTTTATTAAATTCAGATTTGCTCATATTGTAAAGCTTACTTCTTACTTTTAAATTTTCTTTTACTGTTAATAAATCATCTAATACACTATCTTGAAACACAACTCCGATTAATGATTTTATCTTATCATCATCCTTATTTACTTCGTAATTATCTATTTTTATTTTTCCACTATCAGCCTTTAAAAAAGTACACATCATATCGATAGTTGTCGACTTTCCTGCTCCATTTAATCCTAAAAAAGCAAACAGTGAACCTTCATCTACATAAAAATCAATTCCTTTAACAGCTTCTATATCTCCATAGGATTTCTTCAAATTACTTACTTCTATTATCTTTTTATCAAGTTTCAATCAAAATTCCCCCTTAAAATTTAAACTTTGCCCCTTATTTTATATAAGCATCTATTTTGTTATATTTAAATAAGTTATATCTTAATTTTCTTTATTGTTATGCTCTGCTATTTTTTGATTTATTTTTTCTGTTGTTATGCTATTTATTAAAAATACAACGCCATAAGTTATAAAATACACAACCATATGTGGTTTCCTTGGATTTCCAAACATTTGGAAGTGCTGAGTTCGAAACAGAAA
>CAJKKA010000084.1 GCA_905200315.1 uncultured Clostridium sp. | reverse complement strand
CACTCAAAATAGAAATACTAAAAGTGGAAATACACAAACTAGGACAGCAAAAAGAAGTAGTGGGCGTAAAAAATTAAAAAAGAAAAAAGGATTACATAGAAAAAAGACATCATTGAGAACTAGGAGATTAATTGCATTGGTATGCACGATTTTAATACTAATAGTAGTAGGATTTATAGGCAAAAAGACTGTAAGTTTTGTAAGCAGTATTTGGCCTAATATAGAGTCAGTAAAAAATTCTCTTACTGGTGGAAAAATCGACAAAACAAACGTAGACACTAGTGATCAATACGACATAAATGACGAAAAACAACCAACTCTAGAAGCAAAACACAACATATTTATAGATGTCGGTTGTGGTGGTAATGAAACTGGATACGTCACAAAAGACAATGTAAAAGAAAAAGATTTAGATTTAGAAATAGCAAAATTAGTAGCAAAGCAATTATCAAAATACGACGATGTAAATGTAATATTATCAAGACAAGAAGACGTATATATGAGTGCTGATGAAAGAAAATCTTTAGCAGAAAATCAAAATGCAGAACTTTTTGTATCTATACATATGGCTGGTGAAAACACTGGAAAAGCTGATGGAGTTGAGACTATATATTATAAAGGTTCACAAAATGGTTCTTATGATTTTGCAAGTCTTATGCAAACTTCAATAATGGCTTTTATAAAGGCCGAAAATAGAGGGACAAGTGCATATGAAATGAGTGTATTAAAGGACAACTCTATGCCTTCTATATACATTCAATGCGGTTTCCTTAGTAATTCTGCAGAAAAGAAAAAACTAACAGATAAAGAATACCAACAAGAATTGGCAAAAGGGATAGCACAAGGAATACTGAGTTACATAGATGCTAAAAAATAAAAAAGGAAGTGCTTATTATGGATAATTTAGAAGTAAAGAAAATTTTAATTGAAGAATCTTTGAGAAAAAGTCAGATGTCACAGATTTTTGATGTTGTTTCAAATGATAAAATGGTATTTTTCAGATCGTTACAACAATATAAAAACAACAAATTATTGTTGGGAATAATATTAGATGAATCTGCTTATACAACTATAACAATTTTCTTTGGAAAAGTTATAGATGAATCTAAAAAAGACATAATAATAAAATTAATAAATGAATTAAATGGATTACATAATGTAGAAAAATTTGTTTTAAACAGAAATGATGAACTTTTAGTTCAAGTACCATATGTGGCTTTATCACAAGATTTTAATGGAGATATAGCTCTAGATTTATTAAAAACACTTTACCATATGCTAACTAACAATGCATACGATAAATTCGAAGACATTTTAGGTGAAAGCATGTGTAACAAATTATAATAATGTTTGCACTTTAAAAAACAAAATAATTTTATATAACAAATCATAAATAAAAGGGGGTCAATTTTGGATAAATAAAAACTATCTGGAATTGACTTTTTTGTTAATTAAAATGATTATTAAAATTTAATTGTATCTAAGGGGGGAGATATTATGGAAGGGAGTTTTGTAGTTTCAAGAAAATATGAAAATAAGTTAGACATTAAAACAAGAAAAGAAAGAGGCATCTACTATACACCTTATGTAGTAGTAAAGTACATATTAGATAATACTATTGGAAAACACGACATAGTACAAAATCCATATCCAAAAATTTTAGATATGAGTTGTGGATGTGGAAATTTTTTAATACAAGCATATACTATGCTTTACAAAAAGTTTTACGATAACATAGATAAACTAAATCAAAGATATGGACAAGACTTTATATGTAAAGAAGACATAGGTTTACATATTATAAAAAATTGTATTTTTGGAGTCGATACAGATAATGACGCTCTAATAATATTAGAAAATGAATTGAAAAAGATTTTAAAAAAGGAATTAAGGGAAACGTATAAACACAAACCTCTTATAAGAGATGATGATTTAGATGAAATTTTAGACGAAGAATATCTAGACAAGCTCAATATATTTTGTGGTGATAGTTTAAAAAATGATTTGAGCGATATTTTTGGAGTTGATAAATTCGACTATATAATAGGAAATCCGCCTTATGTAGGTCAGAAATATCTAGATAATGACTATAAAAAATTTCTATATAAAGAATTTGAAGAGGTGTATAAAAATAAAGGTGACTTGTATTTTTGTTTTTATAAAAAGATTTTAGACTTATTAAGACAAGACGGAAAATCTGGGATTATAACACCTAGATATTTTATGCAAAGTCCGTCAGGAAAATATCTAAGAAGTTATTTAGTAAACAACTCTCAAATAGAAAAAATAATTGACTTCCTAGGAGCAAACTTATTTACAGGTCTAGGGGTGGCGAGTTGCATAGTTATTTTTGGACATAAAATAGAAACAGACAATAAAAACAACTGCTTAGAATTATATAAAATAAAAGATGAAAACATAAATATAAAGAAAATCGCCAATTTAGAAGACTATATAAATAAAGAAAATTTTAAAAAAATAAATGTAGAGATAGATTCTCTTGGCGATACTTGGCTTATGGTTGAACAGGCAGAATTTGAATTTTATAATAAAATTCAGAATAAGTGTGAATATTTTTTAGAAGAAATTTGTGAAAGTTTTCAAGGTATAATTACAGGCTGTGATAAGGCCTTCGTTGTGGACAAAAATGATAAAAATTTACAAAAAATAAATGGAAAATTTTTAAAAAACTGGATAAAAAACAAAGATATTGGGAAATATATAATAAATAATTCACAATCTATGTTAATATATTCAAACGACATAAAAAACGAAGAAGAAGAAGAGTTTTTAGTTGAAACATTTTTAAAACCATATAAACAAAAGCTACAAAATAGAAGAGAATGTAGAAGAAATTATAGAAAATGGTATGAATTACAGTGGGGAAGAGAAAAATATTTATTTGAACAGAAAAAGATAATGTACCCTTATAAATCCCGAAGTAATAAATTTGCAATAGATATAGATAATACTTATGGAAGTGCTGATATTTACTCATTTTATATAAAAGATGAATATAAAAATGAGTTTTCATATGAATATTTAGTTGGCTTATTAAATTCAAAAACATACGATAAATATTTTAAAATAATCGGAAAAGAAATGGGCAAAAAGGTATTCGATTATTATCCAAATAAAATAATGAAGTTAAAAATATTTAAAGACGAAAATTATGACGAAATAGAAGCACTATCTAAAGAAGTAGTATCACTTTCAAGACAAAAAATAATGGTGAGTAATGAACTTAATACATATATAAATGAATGTAACGGAAAAACTGTAGAAAAATTAACAATATCAACAGTTCAAGGCGAATTTAAAAATAATTTTTTAGAAATTAATGGATATGAAAACGTTGCAAAAATACAAGACAAAAAAATTTCTCTCTTAAAAGAAAAAAATTACCTTGAAAAAAAAATCGATTTCATAGAAAATAAAATAGACGAAAGAATTAAAAAATCTTTAAATTTATAAAACACTTATTTGAATTTTTAACTTTAAATAAAACAATAAGGTGATGTAAATGAAAGGTTTAGTTTTAGAAGGGGGAGGCACAAAAGGTGCTTACCAATTAGGGGCTTATAAAGCTTTAAAGGAATTAGGTATGGAGTTTGATGGAATTGTCGGAACTTCAATAGGTGCTCTAAATGCAGCATTTATAATACAAGGTGATTATGACATAATGGAAGACATATGGTTAAATCAAGATTACAAGAGTTTTATGATAATAGAAGAAGATCTATATGAAAAATATAAAAATACTGAATTTAAAGTAAAAGATATTGTAGCTATTGTAGATTTAATGAATAGAGTCAGAAAAAATGAAGGAATAGATATAACACCTTTAAAAAATTTATTAAAAGAATATATAGATGAAGACAAAATAAGAAAGTCATCTAAAGATTTTGGGTTGGTAACTGTATATTTAGACAAAAAAATAATTCCACAACATCTTATGAAAGAAGATATACCTGAGGGGCAACTTGTAGATTATTTGATTGCAAGTGCAAGTTTACCAATATTTCAGCTAGATAAATTAGATGATAAACTTTATTTAGACGGTTTTTTATCTGATAATACACCAGTTGGGTTATTGGCGAATAAAAAATATGATGATATAATAGTACTTAGATTATCGAATGATGTCACAGGAGATAAAAATTTAAAGAAATATGTAGATATAAATCTTACAGTAATAAAACCATCTATGGACTTAGGGGGATCTCTTAATAAGGATAAAGACCATATGGAGAAATTATTTAAATTAGGATATATGGATGTTATGAAAACCTACAAAAGATACGATGGAGTAAAATATTTCTTTAATGCAGATTTTATATACGATGAAAATACTTGTTTTGATATGATAACAAATTTAAACATAAAGACGATTCAAGAGATATGTAAAATTTTAAAAATTAAAAGAGAACCGAGTCTTAGAGTTCTGCTAGAAAATATAATTCCACAAATTGGTGATATATTACATTTAGAAAAAGAATTTACATATAAAGATATTTTTTATAGTATATATGAGAGAATACTTGAGGAAAATAATATAGATGTTTTAAAATTATATGATTTTTCGAAAGTTATAGATTTGGTTAACTCACAAATCGAGCCAATAGATTACGATTATGATAATAATGATAATAAACACATTATTTCATTAAATAAAAAAGAGAAAATTGAAAAGGCAATAATAAATAAAATACTAAATGATTTTAAAAATCAAAGTTTAAAAAAGATGCCGATTTAATTTTATTTTACTAAAAATAATATTTCCAAAGAAAAATAAAATTTTTATGTATATTAATTAGGAGGTACACAATGGAAAAAACAGTAGTAATAAAAAATGCAACAGGGTTACATGCTAGACCAGCAGGAATGTTTGTAAAAAAAGCTTCAGAATTCACTTCAACAGTAGAAGTATTAGCTAAAGGAAAAACTGTAAATGCTAAATCAATCATGGGAATAATGAGTTTAGGTTTAGGTCAAGGTGAAGAAATAGTAGTTAAAGCTGAAGGTGCAGATGACGCTGCTGCAGTAGATGCATTAGTAGAATTAATCGAAAGTGGATTTGGTGAATAAGAATCAATACAATATAATATAAAACCTGGGGTTTCCCAGGTTTTTATATAAAATTACTACAATAAATTAAAAAGTTTTTATGATAAAGATTTCTTTATATAAGAATTAAAATAAATAATATTTAGAAAATAAGAGCAAAAGTAACGATAGATTATATCTTATAATCAAGGGTATATTTTAGGAGGAATAAATATGTTTAAAGGAACAGCAGCATCACCAGGTATCGTACTTGGGAAAGCGTTAGTATTAGAGCATAATGAATTAGTAATAGAAAAGAAATCAATATCTGATGTAGATAAAGAAATAGAAAGATTAAACGATGCAGTTGCAATATCAAAAGCTGAATTAGAAAAAGTAAGAGATAAAGCAAAGGTAGAATTAGGGGAAGAAGAAGCACAAATATTCGAATCTCATTTATTAGTTTTAGAAGATCCAGAATTATTAGGTTCTGCAATAGACAAAGTAAAATCTGAAAATGTAAATGCTGATTTTGCATTAAACGAAATAAAAGAAATGTTTGTTGGTATGTTTGAAGCTATGGACAACGAATATATGAGAGAAAGAGCAGCAGATATAAAAGACGTTACAAATAGAATATTAAGACATCTATTAGGGGTTAAGATAGTTGATTTAGCTGCATTAGAAGATGAAGTTGTTTTAGTTGCACATGATTTAACTCCATCAGATACAGCTACTATGGATAAAAAGAAAGTTTTAGGTTTCTTAACTGATATCGGTGGTAGAACTTCTCATACTGCTATAATGGCTAGAACTTTAGAAGTTGCTGCAATAGTTGGTTTAACTGATGCTACTGAGCAAATAAAAGATGGGGATTTCGTAGTATTTAACGGAGATACTGGTGAAGTTATATTAAACCCAGATGAAGAAACAATAGCTAAATATTCTCAAATGAAAAAAGAATTTGAAGAATATAAAAAATCATTAGAGTTATTAAAAGGACAAGCATCTGTTACAACTGATGGAAAACATGTTGAATTAGCAGGAAATATAGGTACTCCAAATGATGTTGAAGGTTTAATCAAAAACGATGCTGAAGGTGTTGGACTTTATAGAACTGAATTCTTATATATGGATAGAACTGATTTCCCAACAGAAGATGAACAATACGAAGCTTATAAAGCAGTACTTGAAGGAATGAGCGGAAAACCAGTTGTTATAAGAACTTTAGATATAGGTGGGGACAAAAAACTTGACTACCTACAAATGGATGAAGAAATGAACCCATTCTTAGGATACAGAGCGATAAGACTTTGCCTAGATAGAAAAGAAATATTTACAACTCAATTAAGAGCTTTATATAGAGCGAGTGTTCACGGAAAATTAAGAATAATGTTCCCAATGATATCTTCATTAGAAGAATTATTACAAGCTAAAGCTGTATGTGAAGAAGTAAAAGCTGAATTAGATACAGAAAATATTCCATACTCAAAAGATGTAGAGGTTGGTATGATGATAGAAGTTCCATCAGCAGCAGTAATATCTGATGTTCTTGCTAAGCATGTTGACTTCTTCTCAATAGGAACAAATGACTTAATCCAGTATACTTGTGCAGTAGATAGAATGAACCAAAAAATAAGCTACTTATATAACCAATTCAATCCAGCAGTATTAAGATTAATAAAAATGGTTATAGAAAATGCACATAAAGAAGGTAAATGGGCTGGAATGTGTGGAGAATCTGCAGGAGATCAAAGAATGATACCTATATTATTAGGATTTGGTCTTGATGAATTCTC
>CAJKKA010000083.1 GCA_905200315.1 uncultured Clostridium sp. | reverse complement strand
ATGTTGGCGCTGGTTCCGGCACCGCCCTGTATGCCGTCGACAATGAATTCTTTGGTGCCTAAAAATTTCGTATAATAATCAAGATACTTTAATTGAGCCAAAACAAACAAGTTTAGATTTTAACTTTTTTATTGATGATTTTTATTACAACAAAGAACAAAAAGAGCAGTTTAATTCAAAAAGAAACAATATTTTAAAAGTAATATTAGTATATTTAAAAAAATATCAAAAACGTCTGCAAAACATTAATAAAAAGCTAAAAGAATGTGAAAACAAAGAAACTTATCAATTATATGGTGAACTTATTACTTCTAATCTATATAGAATAAAAAATACAAACGAAGATAAAATTCAATTAGAAAATTATTATGATAACAATAATTTAATTACTATTCCTTTAGATAAAAAATACTCTGTTGCAAATAATGCAAAAAGATATTTTAAGAAATATAATAAATTAAAAAATGCACTAGAAATATGTGCAATTCAAAAAAAAGAAACAGAACTTGAATTAGATTATATAGAAAGTGTTGTATATGAACTAGAAAGTTCTAATACTTTAGCAGATTTAGAACAAATTTATGCAGAAATATCTGAAAGCTCTATTTTTAAAGATTCTTTCAATAAACAAAAAAATAATAAAAAGAAACAAAATGTTCCAAGTTCTATTCAGCCAGTACAACTAAATATAGATGGTTTTACAGTTTATGTTGGAAAAAATAATATTTGTAATGATTATTTAACAACAAAGCTTGCAAATAAAAACGACTTATGGTTCCATACAAAAGATATTCATGGAAGCCATATTGTTTTAAACTTAGAAAATAAAACACCTAATAATGAAATAATACAAAAATGTGCAGAACTTGCAGCATACCACAGCAAAGCAAAGTTATCTTCTAATGTACCTGTAGATTACTGCTACATAAAATATGTAAAAAAGCCTAGTAAATCTAAAGCAGGAATGGTAATTTACACCCACAACAAAACTCTATTTGTAAATCCTAAAAAATTTTAAACTATGCTAAAATATAACTCTTTTATTCGGGTCGTCGAGGACGCCGACCCCTACAAGGTTTGACAATATTTTAGATTGTATTTTTTATTTTTGGGCACGGAGCACCGTGCCCCTACAATGTTTTACGGTATTTTTTAAAGACAACATAATAATTAAGATTAAATTTCGCGAGGCAAGTGGGGACCTTTCCGGCATTCTTCAAAATTCTTTTGAATTTTGTTAGAAGGACGTGAATGGGGAGCCTCGATGAAATTTTAGATTAATTTATTATGTTGGCTTATTTCATATTTTTATAAATTTATATATATATTTTTTTAAAATTCGAAGATTGCGACACCAAGGTATAAAAAAACAATATATTTTTAGTATTTTTTGTCAGTAATATGAAATTCTTTTCACTTTTTATTTGCTAAAAATTGACTTTTTTACCAAATAAGAGTATAATATAGGTTATGAGAGAAAAATTTAAGGAGGTACGTTATGATAGATAAAACTTTCGTATTTGGTCACCAAAAACCTGATACAGATTCTATTGCTTCAGCTATATCAATGGCTAACTTAAGAAACGAATTAGGAGAAAATGCTGAATGCTTTAGATTAGGTAATGTTAATAAAGAAACTGCATTTGCTTTAAAAAGCTTTGGAGTTGAAACACCTACTTTATTAAAAGAAGTTGAAGAAAAATCAAATGTAATTATGGTAGATTCTAACGAATTTGCTCAAAGTGTTAAAGGAATTGAAAATGCAAATATAAAAATGGTAGTTGATCACCACAGAATTAATTTACAAACAAATGACCCTTTATACTATGTTGCAGAACCTGTTGGATGTACTTCTACAATAATTTACAAATTATATAAACAAAACGATGTAGAAATAACACCAAAAATGGCCGGAATTATGCTTAGTGCTATTATATCTGATACATTATTATTCAAATCTCCAACATGTACAGAAGAAGATAAAAAAATAGCTCAAAAACTTGCAGATATAGCAGGTGTAGACATGTATGAATATGGTCAAAATATGTTAAAAGCAGGTACAGATATAAGTGATTATACTGCTGACGAAGTTATAAATATAGATTGTAAACCTTTTGAAGGAAATGGAGTTAACTTTAAAATTTCACAAGTTAATAGTGCAGACGTTGATGATGTTTTCAAAAGAAAAGCTGATTTTGAAGAAGCTATTAACAAAGATATTAAAGAAAACAATTTAGGTTTATATGTATTTGTTGTTACAGACATTTTAAATGCAAATTCAAAAATCATCGCTTTAGGAGATAAAACAAATGTTGTAGAAAAAGCATTTGGTGTTGAATTAGATAATAATACAGCTTTATTAGAAGGTGTAGTTTCTAGAAAAAAACAAGTATTACCTAAAATATTAGAAAATATTTAGACCAAATATAAAAAATTCGCAATGTTTAATTGCGAATTTTTTTATTTGCAAAATCTATGTTTTCCTATTGTTACGGTGTGTGGCCTTGACCATATCCATTTATTAGTTGCAGTAGCAGGGTTAAAATAATATATTGAACCATAACTTGGGTCCCAACCATTTATGGCATCTTGTGCTGCTTTTTTGGCAGTACTATCTGGATTCATATTTATTTGACCATCACTTACTGCATCAAATGCACCTTTTTGATATACAACACCAGCTATAGTATTAGGAAAAGAACTGCTTTTTACTCTATTCATTACAACTGCCCCAACTGCAACTTGCCCAGTGTATGGCTCTCCCCTTGATTCTCCGTAAATAACTTTTGCAAGCAAGGTTACATTTGATGAATTACTACTAGTTGATGATGAACTTGAAGATGAAGAACTATATATTCCCATTGCTTCTAAAGTTTTTTTACCTGCAATTCCATCTACTGTTAGTCCATTTTTCTTTTGAAATTTTTTTACTGCTGTAACCGTTTGACTACCATAAATTCCATCTACACTTCCGCTATAATAGCCCCATCTTTTAAGTTTTGTTTGAATCTGTGTAACTTCACTTCCTCTAGAACCATATTTAGATAAAGCTTCTACCTCATTATTTGTAAAAAATATATTGTATATTAGAAATACTCCCATTAAAGAAATTAATAATACAAATAAATTCTTTTTATTTATTATTTTTTTCATAATAAAAACACCACTTCTTAAATAAATTTTAATTTTATTATTTCCAAAAATGGTGTTTTTTATTATTTTTTTAAAAAATTCCTATTATATTTTCGTTTTCATCTATATTAATATTGTTTGCAGCTGGTTTGTTTGGAAGTCCTGGCATTGTTAATATTTTTCCTGCTAGAACAACAACAAACTCTGCTCCAGCATTTAGTTCTACATTTCTTATATTAATTTCAAATGGTTCATCACATTTTAAATTTTTAGCATCATCTGAAAATGAGTATTGTGTTTTTGCTATACATATTGGTAAGTCTTCATATCCCATTTCTTCTATTTTTTCTATGTTTTTCTCTGCTTCTTCTGTGTATTTTATCTCTTTTGCTCCATAAATATTCTTACATACCTTTTCAATTTTTGTTTTTATATCATCTTCTAATTCATAAGCATAGTTTAGCTTTTTATTATTTTGTGAAAGTTTATCAATTTTCTTAGCAATATCTATTGCTCCTTCTCCACCTTTTTTCCAACTTTCTACTAAACTATATTCTATATTATTTTTGTTTAATATATCTTCCAATAATTGTAATTCTTTAGAATTATCTTTATCGTTTTTATTTATTGCAACTATTGTATTTACATTAAATTTATTTCTAAGATTATCTATATGTTTTAATAAATTATGTGTTCCTTCTATTATAGCTTGTTCATTTTCTTCATATATATCTTCTTTTTGAACTCCACCATGGTATTTTAAGGCTTTAAGTGTTGCAACTAGAACAACTACGTCTGGCTTTATTTCTGTTTTTCTGCATTTTATATCCAAGAATTTTTCCGCTCCTAAATCTGCTCCAAATCCCGCTTCTGTTATGCAGTAATCTCCAAGTTTTAATGCCATTTTTGTTGCTATAATTGAGCTACATCCATGTGCAATATTTGCAAATGGTCCTCCATGTATAAATGCTGGTGTTCCTTCAAGTGTTTGTACTAAATTTGGTTTTATAGCATCTTTTAATAAAACTGCCATTGCTCCTTCTGCTTGTAATTCTCTTGCAGAAATTGGATCATTTTCTTTATTGTAACCTATAATAATATTTCCTAGCATAGTTTTTAATTCTGCAATATTAGAAGCTAAACAAAGAATTGCCATTATTTCTGAAGCTGGTGTAATTTGAAATTCATCTTCTCTTTTTATTGTTTCTTCTTTTTCTGAAAGTCCGATTTCAACTTTTCTTAAACTTCTATCATTTAAATCTAAGCATCTTTTCCAAGTAACTTTTTCTATTTCTAATTCATTTCCTTGGTATATGTGATTATCTATTAAGCTTGAAAGTAAATTATTTGCTGATGTTATTGCATGCATATCTCCTGTAAAATGTAGGTTTATATCTTCCATTGGAACAACTTGTGAGTAACCTCCTCCTGTTGCTCCACCTTTCATACCAAATACTGGACCTAAAGATGGTTCTCTTAAAGATAAAATTGCATTTTTTCCAATTTTATTTAGTCCATCTGCAATTCCAATAGACATTGTTGTTTTTCCCTCTCCATATGGAGTTGGACTTATAGCTGTTACCAAAACTAATTTTCCGTTTTTATTTTTTTCTAATTCCTTAAATATTTTATTAGAAATTTTTGCTTTATATTTTCCGTAATTTTCTATATAATCTTTTTTTATTTTTAGTTTCTTAGCAAGTTCACATATATCTTGTGGCTCTATACTATTTGCTATTTCTATATCTGTCATTGGAATTACCTCCTATAATTAAAATATTAGTCCTGCAACTATTCCTATTAATGCTCCTACAAACACTTGCAAAGGTGTGTGACCTAATGCTTCCAATAATTTTTCATGTACTTCTATATTAGAAAGACCTGGAGTTTGAACAATTTTATTTAAAACACTAGCTTGCTTTCCAGCTGCTCTGCGAACTCCTGCTGCATCGTACATTACAACCATTGCAAAAACAACAGATAATGCAAATATTGGTGAATCCACTCCCTCGCTTTTTCCTATAAGTGTTGCTATAGATGTAACAACCGCTGAATGAGAGCTTGGCATTCCACCTGCTCCCATTATTCTTTTAAAATTAAATTTTTTAGTTTCTACTAAATCCCAAATAACCTTAAATGCTTGTATTCCAAGCCATAATAAGAATGGTATGTATATATATTTGTTTGTAAAAAATAATTGTAAGTTATTCATATATTCCCCTTAATTTTCAAAATTTTCTTCTTTTATTTCATCTCCATTTTTTATTAAAATAGAGATTTTCTTCTCAGCTTTTTCTAAAATTTCATTACATTTTTTTGAAATTTTAATTCCCTCTTCAAACTTATCTACAGATTGTTCTAATGAAAGCTCTCCATTTTCCAATTCATTTGCAATTTGTTCTAATGATTTCATTGCATCTTCAAAATTCATATCTTCTTCTTTCATTTTCTTTTCTCCTATTTTTATTTTTTCGGGCGGACAGAGGTGTCCGCCCCTACAACGTTTTTTCAATATTATTTATATAAATTTTATAAATATTTCTTGACTTCTCACATATAAATAAACTATAATAAGTATAGGAAATGACAAATCCACAAACGTGGTTTTGCCGAGAATATATGAAAACTCACATCAACTCGTCAAAGTTACAGATGTGAGTCTTTTTTATTTATGTAGTTGCTTATCAACCCAGTTCTTATAAAGAACTGCTGCTAAGGCAACGTTTAATGTTAAAGAAAACATTAAAGATAATATAAAAATAAGTATCACTTTAACCATAAACATCACCACCTCTCCTACGAAAATTCGTATAAATTGGTGGCAAAACCACATCTGTTTCTTATATCATTTCCTATAATAGTTATTCTACAATATAATTTTTAATTTGTCTATAAAATCGTTGAATTTCAAAATGTTATTTTAGGCACGAAGCTCCGTGCCCCTACAACATTTGACATTAATTTTATAACATTGTTTGTTTCGGGTCGTCGAGAACGCCGACCCCTACAGTGTTTGACATTAATCGTTTGTTTATTTTAATTATAAAAAATTATAATACTGTATTAATTGTATTTGTATTTTTTTCATTATCATTTTTATAATTTTCTTCATAATATTTATAACCTGAAACACCTGCTATAGCAATTAATATTAATATTGTTATAACAACTATTATTAAATTTGCTTTTTCTACTGGTTTGCTCATTTATTATCTCCTTTTAAATTATTTTAGCTTTCGTTGTTCCTTCATATAATTTTATATTTACTTCGTCTCCGATATTCAATTCTTTTTTACTTTTTATTATTTTTCCGTTTTTCTCCATAATAGAATATCCTCTTGATAGTGTTTTTAATGGACTTAAAGCATCTATTTTTTCTACCACATTTTGAAATTCGGAACGTTTTTGCATTATTTTTAGTTTAAACTTATTCTCTATATTTTTTGTTTGTGTATCAACATGCAAATAACTTTCATTTATTCTTTGTAACGGTTCTTTAAACACTCTTCTTGTCATACATTTTTCGTATTTTAGTCTTTTATATTCTACTTGTTTTTTTAATGCTACCTTATATCTATTATTATATGAGCTTAGTTTTATTTTTAGTTCATCTATATCTGGTACTGCAAGTTCTGCCGCTGCAGATGGTGTTGGTGCTCTTAAGTCTGCAACAAAATCTGAAATTGAGAAATCTGTTTCATGTCCTACTGCAGATATAACTGGTAATTCTGAGTTGTAAATTGCTCTTGCTACAATTTCTTCATTAAATGGCCATAAATCTTCTAATGAACCTCCTCCTCTAGCTACAATTATAATATCTGCTAAATTTCTCTCGTTCATTAAATTTATAGCATCTGCAATTTTCTTACTTGCTCCTTCTCCTTGGCTCACAAAACTGGGGACTTGCGCTGTACCTGACAAAGCAGGAAAAAGGCATTGT
>CAJKKA010000082.1 GCA_905200315.1 uncultured Clostridium sp. | reverse complement strand
ACTTGCAATTTGTTTCATAATTTTCACACCCCAATCCCTTAAATTGTATTAATTTTTTCATGTCTTTTTCATTTAAAAATGCATCTATCATAAGGTCACATAATTTTATAATTCCACTAAATCCATACATTCCGCCACCTTCGATGATATTTACAAAGTTATTTGAACCTGTAAAATACGCTGCTTTTTGGCCTAATGCTAATAATTTTTCATCTCTTTTTCGATTTACAAAACGCATTTTTACATGTACTGTTGCATATATTCTTAAATTTGGATAATTTTCTTGAATCCATTTAAAATCTTCCTCTTCCTCACTTGCAAAACAGTCTTCATAAATAGATACTACATTAAATCCATTTTCTAAAAGAAGTCTCGCAAGACTTGCAGGTCTTAATGTAAGCGTATAATCGATTTCTATAGGAGTATCTCCTATAACTTCTTTTGCTTTTTTTAAAGCATCTAAAGCTTGTTTTTTATTTGAAGTAAAATCTATTTTTTCTATTCCTAAGTTTTCACAAAGTGTATCTAGAGTTTTTTCGATTTCATCAAATCCATAACTTAGTGGCAAATAAAGATGTTTTTGTCCTAATTTTTCTTCTAAATATCTTCCAGCCTCTATTGCAGCTGGATTGTAAGTTATATTTAAAAATGCTTTACCCATTTCTTTATACTCGTCATAAGTTTTTGTTCTTGGAACTTCTCTAAGAGTAAATCCATTTTCTCTTATTATCTTTACAAGCTCAGAATCATCGTCTGTTTTTAAGTTGTTTCCAATTATATTAACGCTTTTTGAATCTAAGTCTTGTTTATCTAATAAGCTATATAATTGTCTTCTCATAAGCTGATCTGGTGTAAGTCCGCTTTTTCTCATAATCGGATTCATATAGCAATCTGTAAATTCGACATTTGGATATTTTTCTCTAAGTCTTTTATATACTAAATTTAAATCACATCCTATAAAATGGTGGATACAGCTTGTATATACAAGAATTGCTCTTGGAGTGTACGGAAGTTTTTCTAAAATATCTCCCATACCTTCAACTATTAAATCCTCTGTATTTCCTTCTAATATATTGTTTTCTCTTACTATAATATTTGAAAATCTATCTATTGCATTCATTTCAGCAGCTGTTAAAACTACACCGCGAAGGCAACTTTGCGCACATACATATACTTCATGTGCCTGTGGGATTAACATACCTGTATGTACTATATTCCAAGGCCCCCTTGCAGAACATGAAAATTCAAGTTTTGAATCAAAAGGAGATGGAAACTTTGCATCTTTTGCTAAAACACAAGCATCTTTTAAGTCTTTTAAATTTTGCTTTTCAACTCTTTTTAGCATTTAGCTTCCTCCTTTTTAGTATCATTTGATTCATCCTTATTGTCTGATTTTACTTTTTTATTATTTAATTTTTCTAAATTTCCTTCTGATACCTTATAACCACATGCTTTTAATAAATTATCTGCAAGAACTTCATATTCTTTTGCCATAAGACTTTCTGGAAATGCTTCTAATACTGTTTTTTTATCTTCTTCTGCTACAACTACAATTTCATCTCTATCTAATATTCCAACTAATTTTGAATCTATATTTTCTATAAATTCATTTACTTTTTCTTCTTCATTTTTAACATTTCTCTTATTTAAGATAACGCCGCCTAAACTTGCATATCCTCTATCTTTAAAATTATCGATTGCTGTCGCAATATTCGCCGCAGCATGTATAGCCATATATTCGCCTGATGTTATTATAAATATTTTGTCAGCATATCCGGCTCTCATAGGCATTGAAAATCCGCCACATACCACATCACCAAGGACATCATAAAAAACTATATCTGGTTTGTATGTTTCATAAGCTCCTTTTTGTTCAAGTTTTTCAAGAGCTGCTATTATTCCCCTTCCGGCACATCCCATGCCTGGTGTTGGGCCTCCGGCCTCAACACATAATATCCCTTTATAACCTTCAACAACCATCTCATCTAACTTAAAATCATCTTTTCTCTCCCTAACCAAATCCAAAACTGTATTTATCTCACTCCCATCATGCAAGTTAGTTGTCGAATCCGCCTTTGGGTCACACCCAATTTGCATAACCTTCAGTCCTTTATTTGCAAGTGCTACTGACAAGTTTGAAATTGTAGTAGATTTACCAATTCCACCCTTGCCATAAACTGCTATCTTTATCATAATTAACTCCCCCTTAAGCTAAAATTTTTAAAGCAACCTATATTTCAATTTTTTATTAAAAATATATATTTTCTAAGCCTTTTATTTCTCGAATTTTACTTGAGAATATATAGCCTTGACACTTACCCCAGATAAAAATCCAAGCTGCGATACTAATGTCTGGATAACATATTCCGGCGCATCCAAGGTAACATTTATAATCGATATTCCTCTGTCTTCATAAGGCATCCCCATTCTGCCTATTATGTATTTTTTATTTTTTCCAAGCAATTTGTTTATCTTCTCCGACACATCTGAGTGATCAGTTATGATAGAGACAACCGCCACCTTTCTCTCTGTTGAAAGTTCATCTTTTGATAAAAGTGCATTTATATCGCTAGTTTGAGTTATTTCAAGCGGTATAACGTCTTTTAAGATATTGCTTGGCGTTTCTATCTCTCCTATTACAGCCTTTACACCAAAGGCTTTTTCTATATTTTTTTCTGTTATTACTTCTCGTGTTTCGCCGAATAAATACTCCCCACTTTTACTAAGCAAGAACGCCTTATTCGCCCTTTGAAGTGCGTGTGTTGGATAATGTGTATTGAAAATACAGCTTATACCCTTATTTGTAAGTTTTGTCATTGTATCTAATATAAGAAGTTGATTTTTAAAATCTAGGTTTGATTCTGGTTCATCAAGTATCAAAATCTTTGGCTCCGATACTAACGCCTTTGCAATCAACACCATTTGAAGTTCCCCCCCACTTATTTGTGAGCATTTTTTATGCGCATATCTAGTTAAATTCATCTCTTCCATGACTTTATGTACGATTTTTAAATCCTCTTCTTTTGGAAGCGACAACATGCTAAAATGACTACTTCTTCCAAGCAACACCATTTCCTCAACTGTATAAGCCGCCACTGTCGATTTTGCTTGTGGAACATATGCTATATTGTTCCAAAGTTTTTTATTAGGTATATTTCTTATATTTTCGCCATCTAATGTACTTTTTCCACTACTCCATTTTAAAAATCCCATTATACACCTAAGTAAAGTCGTCTTTCCAGCACCATTTGGTCCAAGGATTGCCAACAAATCCCCAGGCTCGACAGAAAAATTAATATCTTCTAATAACAATTTATCTTTAGAATTTTTATATGAAAAACATCCATTTTCAACTGAAAGTATCATAGTTGCCAACCTCCACTTCTTCTCATAAGTGTTATAAAAAACGGTGCCCCGACTATTGCTGTAAGTATTGAAATTGGAATTTCAGTTGCGACAAGACTTCTCGCAATTGTGTCGACTATAACCATAAACACAGCCCCAATACTTATCGATGCTGGTATTAGTGATAAATGGTTGTTGCCAAATTTCATTCTACACATATGAGGTATAATTAAACCTACCCATCCGACTTGTCCACACATAGAAACGCATGAACCTGTCATCATAGTTGCTGCGATTATTGTTATTGTTCTAAGAAGTTTTATATTAGTCCCCGATGATTTTGCTTCATCTTCTGATAACATAAGTATATTTAATCTCCAACGAAGCAAATATAAAACGAATATTCCGACTATTATAAATGGTGCACCTAGCATTAAAGTTTTGTAACTTGCTGATGATAAACTTCCCATAAGCCAATAAGTTATAGCTGGAAGTTGTGATTCAGAATCTGCAACAAATTTTGTAAATGATACAAGAGCTGAAAATAAAGATCCAATCATAATACCTGCTAGCACTATGGTATTCATACTGTGTCCCTTTCCAGTTCCAGATAAATACGTAAGGCTGACTGCTATTATTCCAAATAAAAGTGCGCTAAATTGTATTCCAATTAAGCTAAATCCCATTAAAATTCCAAGTGCTGCCCCAAAACTAGTTCCACTAGCTACCCCTAATGTGTCTGGTGTTGCAAGCGGGTTTGAAAAAAGACTTTGAAATGCGCATCCAGCAACAGATAATCCAGCCCCAACTAAAAGTGCAAGTATTATTCTTGGAAATCTAATTGTCCAAAGCACGATTTCATTTTGGGGATTTATACTGTAGTCATATCCAAACTTCTCAAAAGTCGATTTTAAAACTTCTACAGGTGAGATTACCATTCTACCTATCCCCATTGCCAAGATTACTACTAAAATAGGAAGTATTATTAGGACAATTCTTTCAAGCCATGTCAAACTCCCAACTACTTTAAATTTTTTCTTCATATTATAAAATCCCCCTAAAACAAAAAATAGCCATGCCAGTGGCACAGCTAAGTAATTTGCATCTACAAAATATCGCCTTCCACCTTAATATAAATTTTGGTGTCAGAAATTCCCCATATATTATAAAATATTTTAAACTATAATTATTCTTTTTTATAAGTCGATTTTCTATTATATAAACATTAAAACTTAAATATTAAATTGACTTTTAAATTAGATATAATTATTAAGTATTTTATCATCATTGTTATTCAATTTATTTTTTTAATTTTAAATTGAATCATCGTATATTGTCTTTTATACAAGAAGTATAGCACAGCACTTTTAAAATGTAAACTTTTGGAATAAATAAAAATAAGCCATAACAAATTTCACTTTATTATGACCTATTTCCCCAATATATATTATGTATTAAAAAATACGATTATTTAGTTTTCGATATCATCTAATAAATTATTTTCAGATAGATAAGATAAGAATGAAAGTCCTAACATTATCACTACTAATAAAGCTGTTATTAAGATAATTGCCATAGTTTCCGCCTCCTTTATATATAATAATGATATAATAAGTTTTTGAATCATTTATGAATTGCATAGCTTTGTATAAGTTTATACAATTTATAGTCCTTAATACCTTCTTTGATGTTTCTGAAATCCTTTTCTATATTCATATTATAATACTTTTTGCATCTTTACAAGTAAAAATTTTGTTAATATTTTCTTTCATTTTTCTTAAAAACTTTCAAAAAGTTTTTTGAAATAAAGTTTTTTTATTATTTTTCTCTTTACATCGTATTTTATCCACTATTTTACATGTAAAGTTTTCACATATTCAAATATTTTGTAAAGTCAAGAAAAAAACATTTATAATTTCCATTTTTTTCTTGACTTTACAGAATTAATATCTTAAAATTTAATACATAATAAATTTTAGTAAAAATTCAAAAGCTATGATTAGGCGAGTAAATTTAGTTCGGTTACTAGAGATGGAAATTCGTGGGCTGAAAGATTTCCTTAACTTGAGAAATTGAAAACTACCTAGGAGCTTCTATCTGAAGTTATCTTTATAGATTTTAGTAAGATTTGACGTTTTGCTTACGTTACAAGTTCAAGTGGATTTATTTTAAATCAATTTGGGTGGAACCGCGGGAATTATACTCTCGTCCCTATTTTAGGGACGGGAGTTTTTTAATTATACGAAAATAATATTTTAAAATAATAGAATAAATACAGGGGGTAAAAGATGTATTTTTTAAGTACAAGAGGTAATAACGAAAAAATAACAGCATCACAAGCTATAATAAATGGGTTATCATCTGATAGGGGACTTTTTGTTCCTTCAGAATTTAAAAATTTAAAAAGTGAATTAAAAAATTTAGTAAATTTAGATTATAAAGAATTAGCATATGTTATTTTAAAAGAATTTTTGACTGATTATTCTGAAAAAGAATTAAAATACTGTATAAATAGCGCTTATGACGAAAAATTCGACACAGAAAAAATAGCGCCAATAAGCAAAGTTGGGGACGATTATGTATTAGAACTATACCATGGTCCAACATGTGCATTTAAAGATATGGCCTTAACTATAATGCCTTATCTTTTAAAAACTGCAATCGAAAAAAACAATTTAAAAGAAGAAGTAGTAATTCTTACTGCAACTTCTGGTGACACTGGAAAAGCAGCACTTGAAGGATTTAAAGATGTAGATAAAATAAAAATCGTAGTATTCTTCCCAGAAAACGGAGTAAGTAATATTCAAAAACTACAAATGAAAACTACAGGTGGAGATAATACTTGTGTTGTAGGAATAAAAGGCAACTTCGACGATGCACAAACTGGTGTAAAAAATATATTTGCAGATAATAATTTTAACAAAGACTTAAAGGAAAAAGGATATATCTTATCATCTGCAAACTCAATAAATATAGGAAGACTTACTCCACAAGTTGTATATTACTTCTATTCATATTTACAACTTGTAAAACAAAATGAAATAGCTTTAGGAGATAAAATAAACTTTGTCGTTCCAACAGGAAACTTCGGTAATATACTTGCAGGATATTACGCAAAACAAATGGGTCTTCCAGTAAATAAATTTATATGCGCATCAAACGACAACAACGTACTTTATGACTTCTTTGAAACTGGGGTTTATAACAAAAATAGAGAGCTTAAATTAACAACGTCTCCATCTATGGATATACTTATATCTAGCAACTTAGAAAGACTTTTATTTGAAATATCAAATAGAGATTCTAAAAAAGTAAACTCTTTATTAAATGATCTAAATGAAAAAGGAGTTTATGAAATAGATTATGATATGAGAAAAAATTTATCTTCATTCTATGCTGGCTATTCAAAAGAAGATGTTGTAAGCAAAACTATAAAAGAAGTATTTGATAAATTTGGCTACTTATTAGATACTCACACTGCTGTTGCTTATTCTTGCTACGAAAAATACGTAGAAGATACAAAAGATGATACAAAAACTGTAATAGTAAGTACAGCAAGCCCATACAAATTTAGTAAAGATGTCATAAATTCAATCCAAAGTATTGATTGTAACTTAGATGACTTTGAAATAATAAATAAATTATCAGATTTGAGCAATACTAAAATACCTGGGCCAATAGAAAAATTAAAAGAATTAGAAATAAGACACAATATTACTTGTGAAAAAGATGAACTTAAATCTGAAATATTAAAATTTTTAGGAAAATAGGTGATTATATGTTAGAAGTTTATGTACCAGC
>CAJKKA010000081.1 GCA_905200315.1 uncultured Clostridium sp. | reverse complement strand
TTGTTATAAAAATAAGAGAGTTTAAGAATATAACATTTAGAAAGGAGCTATTATGACTCCAGTAGTAGCTCAATTAGCAAAACAAAAAGGCATCTTAACAGTAGGTGTTGTTACTAAGCCTTTTGGGTTTGAAGGAAAAGTAAGAATGAAAAATGCAGAAGCTGGTATAGAAGAATTAAAAGCTAATGTTGATACATTAATAACTATACCAAATGATAGATTACTTGAAGTAGTTCAAAAAAATACATCTATAGTAGAAGCATTCTCTATAGCTGATAATGTGCTAAAACAAGGGATACAATCTATATCTGACTTAATAAAAGTTCCAGGACTTATAAACCTAGACTTTGCCGATGTTACGTCTATAATGAAAGACAAAGGATTAGCTCACATGGGTATAGGTAACGCTAGTGGAGAAAATAGAGCTATTGAAGCTGCTAAAGAAGCTATACAATCGCCACTTCTTGAAACATCTATAAGAGGTGCAAAAGGTGTGTTACTTAATGTAACAGGAGGACCAAGTTTATCATTATTTGAAGCAAATGCAGCTTCTAACTTAATAACTGAGTCATGTGACCCTGATGCAAACATAATATTCGGGGCATCTATAAGAGAAGACTTAGAAGATGAAATAATGATAACAGTTATAGCTACGGGTTTTGATGAAGCTCCTCAAGGTGGATTCGTGGAGCCAACACCAATCAAAAAGACTGAAATACCACCAGTTGCTAAGGTAGAACCTAAGCCAGTTGTACATAGAGAAACAGTTGTAGAACCAGAACCAAGAATTGAACCAAAAGTTGAAAGAACTCCAGAACCAGTTAGACAACAAGATGACTGGGATGATGAAATGGAAATACCAACTTTTTTGAGAAATAAAAGAAGATAATTCGAATTATATAGAGAAACTTCCAATAATATTGGAGGTTTTTCTATTTTTTTGCTCTTTTTTAGAAAAAGTATTTTTAATTCGACTGTTCAAAATGACAAACTATTTATGGCAAGTATCTTATAATATATTTAAGAAAAAGTTTAAAAAACAATTCATAATTTTAATACATTATCTTATTAAGTTAAAAAGAGGAGAAGATATAATGTATTTAGATTGTTATATTTTGGAGAACCTATTTATTAACTACATTATAATAAATTGTACTACTTATATTGCAAAAATATACACAAAAAAAATACGACAAATATGTGGAGCAGTAATAGGAACCATCTATAGTGTTATGTATGTATATAAAGAATTAGAAATATTTTTTACATTGCCGGCTAAATTTATATTTTTCATACTAATAGTTCTAATTTGTTTTAACATAAATAGCAAAAAGGAATTTATAAAGATACTTTTTAATTTTTATCTAGTAAATATATTTATATCAGGAAGCACTTATTTTATTATTTATTTTACAGGTATTAGTCATATGACGATATCTTTTTTTATAATATGCTCTTATATTAGTTGCAAATTACTAAAAAAAATAGTTAACAACTTTAGATTATTAAAACACATCGATGATATAACTAAAAAAATAAGTATAGGCATATTAGATAAAAATATAGAATGTATTGCTTTATTAGATAGTGGTAACCTTCTGCAAGATCCAATTAGTAAAAATGATGTTGTAATAGTCAAGGCAAGTCTTTTAGAAAATTTTTTACCAAAAAATTGTGACTTCGATAAAATGGATATCCTAAATATCCAGAGCATAACCGAGAATTTAGAACCAAGAATATCATCTAGGGTTAGGCTAATTCCCTATAAACATGTAGGCGATAATAATGCAGGTATGATTTTGGGAATAAAGGCAGATTATCTCGATGTAGATAATAAAAAAATAAGTAATATTATCCTTGGTGTATCTAATTTTAATGACGAAGGATACAGTGCAATTTTGAATCCAAGAATATTATACTAAAAAGGAGGGCTTTTAATTGATATTACAAGTACAAAAACTAAAGAGATTATTGTTTATGAAATTTATTAAAATATGCAATAAGTTAAATTTGATCAAACCAGATAGTTGCTATTATATGGGTGGTGTGAATGTACTCCCACCGCCATTGACAGTAGAGGAAGAAAAAGAATTGCTTAAAAAACTAGAATATGATGAAAATGTAAAAACAATATTAATAGAAAGAAACTTAAGATTAGTCGTTTATATTTCTAGAAAGTTTGAAAATACAGGAATAGATATGGAGGATTTAATTTCTATAGGTACAATAGGGCTTATAAAAGCTGTAAACACATTTAATTTGGACAAAAATATAAAATTGGCAACCTATGCATCTAGATGCATAGAAAATGAGATATTAATGTGTCTTAGAAAAAATAATAAAAAGAAATCCGAAGTATCTTTTGATGAACCGTTAAATGTAGATTTAGATGGAAATGAACTTTTATTATCAGATGTATTAGGAACTGATAATGATGAAATTTATAAAATAATTGAAGAAGAAATTGATAAGAATTTACTATTTATGGCTTTAGATAAATTGTCATATAGAGAAAAGCAAATTATGGAATTAAGATTTGGTTTAAGTACAAAAGGTAAAGAAAAAACTCAAAAAGAAGTTGCTAACATCCTTGGTATATCTCAATCCTACATCTCTAGACTGGAAAAGAAAATAATTTTTAGATTAAAAAAAGAAATGAAAAAATTTGTTTAACAGGGAAATAAGTGCTCATTAAAAGTATAAAAATATATGATGTGTAAATAATTTCATATATAGAATCTTTTAAGAGAGGACTGAAATTTATGATTATAAATAAGGTTGAAATTTGTGGTGTAAATACATCCGAACTCCCTGTATTTAAAGCTGATCAAATGAGAGAGCTATTAGTAAAAATAAAACAAGGAGATGAGGACGCAAGACAGAAGTTTGTAAAAGGTAATTTAAGATTAGTTCTAAGCGTTATACAAAAGTTTAACAACAGAGGAGAAAATGTAGATGACTTATTTCAAATAGGATGTGTTGGACTTATAAAAGCTATTGATAACTTTGATTTAAGTCAAAATGTAAGGTTTTCTACTTACGCAGTACCTATGATTATAGGTGAAATAAGAAGATATCTAAGGGATAATAATCCAATTAGGGTTTCACGTTCTCTAAAAGATATTGCATACAAAGCCTTACAAGTTAGAGAAAGGTTAATAAGAACAAATTCAAAAGAACCTACAATATCAGAAATAGCGAAAGAATTAGATATGGAAGTAGAATCTGTAGTTATGGCACTTGATGCAATACAAGATCCAATATCATTATTCGACCCAGTATATCAAGATAATGGAGATGCAATATTTGTAATGGATCAAGTACAAGATAAAAAAGATACAGACGAAAATTGGTTAGAAGAGATAGCTTTAAAAGAAGCAATTAAAAAATTGAGTTCAAGGGAAAAATTAGTTCTTGATTTAAGATTTTATAAGGGAAGAACTCAGATAGAGGTAGCAGATGAAATTGGAATTTCTCAGGCACAAGTCTCTAGAATAGAAAAAAATGCCCTAAAAAATATGAGAAAATACATCTAATAACTACCATGCTTAAAAAATTTAGCTGTCGTATAAGTAAATTAATTATTTACTATACGGTAGCTTTATTTTTTTAAGAAAAAAATTGATTATTTTTTAATAATGTGTAAAATTAAAAGAATAAGAATATAATTATATCAGAGTGAATTTTTTCGAGGTGTAAATAATAAGCTTATATTAAGAAAAAAATTATTTGAAAAAACTTTAAGTAATTGCATTTCTTAAATCTTATTAAACAAACACAGCTATTTTTTAGATCAAAAACCGAGAAATAATGTGTTAAATTTTTTTAATAAACAAGCTTATTAAAAGGGAGGAATTTACAATGATGAGAATATCAGATATTATGGAAAAAGAAATAATAAACGTAAAAAATGGCAAGAAATTAGGATTTATTACAGATATAGATTTAGATGTTGAAAATGGAAAAGTATCATCTTTCTCAATAACAGGTTCAAGTGGAAACTTCTTTTATAGAGGGGCCGAAATCGATACTGTATATTGGAAAGACATTTTAAGAATAGGTTGTGATACTATTATTGTAAGTATAGGTTCAAATTTAAACTTTGACCAAAATCAAATAGATGTCTAAATTTAAAATCTTAATTAACTAAGGAGGAAAACAATGCAATGTCCATATTGTAATTATAAAGAATCTAAAGTTGTTGATTCTAGGCATACAGACAGCAAGTCTATTAGAAGAAGAAGAGAGTGTGAATCTTGCAAGAAGAGATTTACTACTTATGAAATTATAGAAACAACGCCGATAATGGTTGTAAAAAAGGACAACAGTAGGGAAGTATTTGATAGGGAAAAAATAAAAAGAGGAATAATAAAATCTTGTGAAAAGAGACCTGTTTCAATAGAACAAATAGAAAGTATAATTTCTTATATAGAAAATGAAATAAATAAAGACTATATAAGTGAAATAAATACTGATAAAATTGGCGAAATGGTAATGGATAAATTAAAAGATATAGATGAAGTATCATATGTAAGATTTGCATCCGTATACAGACAATTTAAAGATATAAATACTTTTGTAAGTGAATTAAAAAATATTTTAATGGAAAAAGGAGATTAACATGACACAAGCTATAATAGATAAAAATGATTACTTGACAATAAACAAAGAAGGACTTGACTTCGTTAAAATAGCTATAAGTACTACCAATATGGACGCTAAAAATTTAGATGATATAAATCGTGTATTAAAAGATGAATTTACATTAAAAAATTTAAGTAAAAATAAACAAATACATTCAAATATAGTAAATAAAATAGATAAAACTAATATAGGTCAAATAATTGATGGAGATGCAATAATAACAAATGAAAAAAATGTACCACTTGTAATATTAACAGCAGATTGTGTGCCAGTTATATTAGTAGATACTGAAAATAAAGCTGTAGGTCTTGCACATGCTGGTTGGAGAGGAACGTACGGAAAGATATGTGAAGAAACTCTTAAATCTATGCAAGAAAATTATAATACAAATCCTGAAAATGTAATAGCAATTATAGGACCATCTATAGGAAGCTGCTGTTATGAAGTTTCTTACGACTTAATTGATAAGTTTGAAAAACTTCTTCCAAATGCTGATGAAAAAATATATGAAATAAGAGATGAAAAATATTATCTTAATTTATGGGAAGTAAATACACAAATATTAAAAGAATTTGGGGTATTAAAGTCGAATATAATAAATATGAATATTTGCACAAGTTGTAATTGTGATAGATTTTTCTCATATAGAAAACATGAAAAAACACCAAAGAGAATAGGAACCTTCATTGAAATAAAGTAAGGGGGTAATATTATGGAGGAAAAAATACTAGTTATAGATGATGAAATGCATATAGTAGAGCTTTTAAAATTTAATTTAGAAGTGAACGGATATATTGTCGACTATTCACTAGATAGTTTTGAGGGATACCATAAGGCAAAAGAATTAAAACCAAATCTTATACTTTTAGATTGGATGCTGCCAAATATAAGTGGGATAGATGTATTAAAAAAAATAAGAGAAGATGAAGACTTAAAGGATACACCTGTTATTATGTTAACAGCGAAAAATATGGAAAGAGATAAGGTCAAGGGATTAGAAGAAGGGGCAGATGATTACATAACAAAACCGTTTGGAATTAAAGAATTACTTGCTAGAATAAATTCTGTTCTTAGAAGATACAACATGACTACAAACAAAGTAGAAGATGTTTTAACAGTAAAAGATATTAGGATGGATTTAATAAAACATGAAGTAACTAAAAAGGATAAAAAAATCGATTTAACAATTAAAGAATTTGACCTACTTAAATTACTTCTTCAAAACAAAGGCAAAGTTTTATCCCGTAATTTTTTACTAGATAAAGTTTGGGGATATGAGTATTTTGGAGAGACAAGAACTGTCGATGTACATATTAGATATTTAAGAAAAAAAATTGAAAATGACGGAGAAAAATATATAGAAACTATTAGGGGAATAGGATATAAAATTAGTTAAAAGTTGAGGTAATATATATGAACCCGAATTTACAGCAAGTAAGTAGTGTGTACTTCTTTGTAATGCTTATTACATTAGGTTTAGCAATATTACTTATAAGATATACTGTAACTTTACGTAGATATCTAAAAGAATTTACTAGAGTATCTAAAAAAGTTAGTAATAAAGAATTTCATACAAGATTTAATACATATGTAAAAGGAGAGTTGGGAGAGTTATCGAAAAACTTCAATTACATGATTCAAATAATGGACAGTACAATTGAAGAAGTAGAATATAAACATCTTCAGTTGACATCTATTGTAAAAAGTGTATCTCATGGAATTTTAGCAATAGATATCAAAGGAAAAATTCTTCTTATAAATGATATAGCTAAGGAAATGTTAAAATGTGATATAGAAACAAATTTAGAAGGTATAAATTTTAAATTTGTTGTAGGAGATAAAAAAATACTAGAAACTTTTCAAAAGTATGTAGGGAGTACTCAGAATGAGGTAATTGAATTAAATTTAAAAGATAATTTAGTTTATAGAATAAAAATAGACCCCGTTTATTTGCAAGATTCGAAACATGCAATAATTGGATCTATTATAAATATAGAAGATATAACAGAGCTTGTAAAATTAGAAAATATGAGAAAAGACTTTGTAGCAAATGTCAGCCATGAATTAAAAACTCCTCTCACTTCAATAACAGGATTTGTAGAAACTTTAAAAATAAATGATGATATCGATAAAAATACAAGAAATCATTTTTTAGATATAATCGAAAAAGAATCTAACAGATTAAAGGGGTTAATTGAAGATATATTATTACTTTCTTCAATTGAAAATGGCCAAGATTTATCTTATGAAAAAGTTAAATTATTTGATGTATTTAAAGAAGTTTGTGAAATTACAGAATATATAGCTTCATCAAAAAATATAACAATATCATATAATTTTGAAGATGAAGATGTATGCATATATGGATTTAGAGATAATATAAAACAAATATTTTTAAACTTAATAGACAATGGAATTAAATACACGCCTAAAGATGGCCATATAGAAGTTGTACAACATTATGATGAAAATAGACAGAATATAATATTGGAATTTAAAGACAATGGAATAGGTATACCAAAAGAATCTCTAAATAGAATATTTGAAAGATTTTATAGAGTAGATAAAGCTAGAAGTAGAGATATAGGGGGAACTGGTTTAGGTC
>CAJKKA010000080.1 GCA_905200315.1 uncultured Clostridium sp. | reverse complement strand
ATTCCTGCCCATTGCATTTCAGAAAGAACTTCAACCAATGGCATTTCTATAGTTTTAAATAATTCATATTCATTTTTAGTTTTTAATTCTTCTATTATCTTCTCGTAAGATTTATATATTACATATACATTTATTGCATATTTGTATTTTTCTGTATTCTCTTTTTCTTCACTATTATCAAATAAATTTAATTGTTTTGTATTTTCTTCTTTTACATTATTTGCTTCTAAATATTCGTTAATATCTAAATTTAGATATTTTAAACTTACATCTTCTAATGGGTATTTTGACTTTGTAGGGTCAATATCATATTCTGCTACTTCTGCATCGTATACTATGTTATTAGGCTTTATTCCTAGTTGCTTTAATAATATATAATCTTCTGAAAGTTTATATCCATATTTTTCAATTTCTGTGTTTTCGAATATTTCTTTTAATACTTCAATATCTTCTACTTTAGCATAATATACATTTTCATTCTCTGCTACATAGATATAAGTTATTTTTTTATTTATTATATTACCTATGGTTTCGCTATTTTCTTTTGCAAAGCAGAAAAATATTTTTTTATTTTTTGTTACTATTTCTTTTATTTGATTTAAATTTTTTTCTTCTATTTTTATTAGTTCTTTTAAATCTATTTTAGGTGTTTTATTTTCTTCTTCTAGGTTAAATCTTTCTATATATCTATTGAAATTTAATTCTTTAAAAATTCTTAAAACTTCTGGTTTGTTCCATTCTTCAACTTTTAGTTCTTCCATTGACATTTCTACTGGTGCTTCTAAGTTTATTGTTCCTAACTCTCTTGATAACATTGCTAGTTCTTTATTATTTACTATGTTTTCTTTTTGTTTTCCTTTTAAGTCGTCTTCACCTTTTTCAACTTTTTCATACAAATTTTGTATGCTTCCATATTTTTTTATTAAACTTAAGGCTGTTTTTTCTCCTATTCCTGGAACTCCTGGTATATTATCTGATGAATCTCCTTGAAGTCCTTTTACTTCTATTAATTGTTTTGGCTCTACTCCATAAGTTTCTATTATTTTTTCTCTATTAAAGTCTTCAACTTCTGTTTTTCCTGCTTTGGTTCTTGGTATTCTAATTGTTACTTTATCTGTTGCAAGTTGAAAGTTATCTCTATCTCCTGAAAGTACTGTAACTTCTAAACCTTGTTTTTCACCATAAACAGAAAGTGTTCCTAAAATATCGTCTCCCTCATAACCTTGTTTTTCTATTATATCTATATTCATTGCTCTTAGAATTTCTTTTATTATTGGCATTTGTTCTGCTAGTTCATCTGGCATTCCGTGTCTATTTGCTTTATATTCTTTGTACATTTCATGCCTTTTTGTTGGGCCTTTCATATCAAATGTAACCATCATATATTCTGGCTCTAATTCTTCCATTACTTTGAACATTATTGCTAAAAATCCATATACTGCATTTGTATATTTTCCATCTTTAGTGGTTAACATTTTGTTTCCCATAATTCCATAAAAGGCTCTATTTAAAATACTATTTCCATCTATTAATAAAAGTCTACTCATTTAACTTTTCCTTTCCTTTACACTTGCGATAATAACAATATTGTATCTGTTGATAAACACATAATTACTGTTAGCGTAGTAATTAAATAGTATATTATTTTTGTTTGTTTTATAGATTGCATTTCGAATATTACAAACATTGTTCCTGTAAACACTGTTGATGCATTGTATCTAAAGTCCATTGTGCAACCATATGGCAATTTTATATTCATTGTTATATAGCTAAATATGTTAAATATAAATAATAGTAAAAATGCTATTTTCCATTGCTTATTTCTTTTTGTTTTGTTCATCATTTGAGATATAATACAATATATTGTTTGAATTATTAAATATATATTTGCTAATATAGAAACAACATATAAAATTTCAAATGCTCCATTTGTATTCCAACTATATTCTCCAAACAATGAACATTTAAGCAAAAATATTGGTATATTGTATTGATTCCATGGATCACAATACATTTGATTTATTTCGTTTGAAAACGGTAAAAATCTTTGCCATAACGTGTAATTTCCTACATATAAATCAGAATTATGTGGATCCATTACATATAATATTGGTTGTCCAAATTCTATATAATTTCTTATAGGATACCATAGTCCTATTGACAAAGAAATACATCCAAAAAATATAAATAAATACATATATTTTTTTATTACTAATACTTTGTTTTCGGAGTTTTTTACTTTTCTATATAATTTTAATAAAAATATATACATTATAGGTATTGCAACTATTGCCCCTGATGTTTTTGCCATTACACATAAACCTGTTATAATTGCAAGTAATATTGTATTTTTTATATTATCATTTTTATACCATTTTATTAATCTAAGTATTGTCCATATTGTTAATGTTAAACATAAACAATCATTATTTAAGCTTCCTGATAATATAATTAGTGTTGGATGAAATGCAGCTACTATCATTGCTAATATTTTATATTTCTCTTTTATATATAATTCTTGCAAAATTTTATATATTATAAATACTAATGCCATTGAGTATATTAATGTTACAAACTGTAAGCTTTCACACATAAAATTTACATCTGTATTAAATATACTAATTATTTTTAAAAACATTGCACATATTATTTGATGTAGTGGTGGATGATAGTGTTGCCCTATATTATCTTCTGGCAAATGACCTGTTTCATATATCGTAAAAATATAGCTTAGACCATTTCCATTTGGTTCTACATCGTGTTGCTTTTCTGTATATGGCATTTTTATTATATATGCTAGTCTAATGGCTAAGGCTAGTCCAATTATTATATAAATTAATATTTTATATTTGTTTTTTATCTTCATTTTTTCACCACTTTATATTATTTTATTTTGTTTATAGCATTCATATATATAAATTGGATTTTCATAATACATACTACTATTATAATTGTCTATTTTTTCAATTATCCATGAAGATAAAACTTCTAATAATGTATCTATATATTCTTCTTCATTATTATTTACCATTATTATTAATCTTTGATATATTCTTCCTAACTCCCATATTGTTGGAGTTTTATATTTACATTCTGTTAATATGTCATAAGTACCATTTGGTATGTTATATTTTTGTATTAATTCTTCTGAAACTTTTTCCATATTTTCGCAGTGATACACTTCTGCTAAATCATATATTTTCTTTATAGCTTCTTTTCCCAATTTTTCTACTATGTATTTTTTAGTATTCTTAGTTTTTCTAGAAATATATTCAATTAAACTACATACAAAAAATAAATCATTATCTTTTTGTGATTCCCCCATTTTTATATCTCCTTTGTTCCTACAAATTTAATACATTTTAATGCTTCATCTGTACAAAATGCAATTTGATGTGTTGGATGTCTAAATTTTGCAAGTTCCCAAAAGGCTTCTCTTGTAATAGTTTCATTTATTAAATCATTAACATAATTGTATACTTGGTCATCTGCCATTGCACCAACTACAATATCATAATTGTGTTGCTTTCCACTTCTACAGTTTATTATAAAATCTAACCATTCTTCTGTCATCACTGTAAAGTCTTTAATTTTTAATTTGGTATTTTCATTATATTCATACATATTTATAACAGGTGTATCATATTTTTTAGCCCACTTCTCTGCTTGTTCTGATAATATTGTGCAATAAAATCCTTTTCCAAAATCTCTAGTAAATTTTCCATCCATAATTTTTGGTTTTTCTACTTTACAATAACTTCCATGATAAATTATTTGCATATTTATTTCTCCCTTCTATTTCTTTTCGTGATATGATTTTTCTGTATTTACATTCCATACATTGTGTTTGTCTTCTACATTATTTTTTATATTATTTACCGCTTCTATTGCTGTAAGCATTGAATGGTCCATATTATTGTATCTATGTTGACCATTTCTTCCTATACAATATAGGTTTCCAAAGGAATCTACATAGTTTATTATTTTATCTATGTGTTCATATGTATCAAAATATGCTGGATATGCTTTTTTTACCTTTTCTACGTGTGAGTCTAATACATCTTCTTTATCGATTATGTTCATTTTTACAAGTTCTGAAATAGCAAATTCTACAAATTCTTCTTTACTCATATTCCAATATTCATCATTTTCTGTGCAGAAGTATTCAAGTCCTATCCATACTTTGTTTTCTGCATCTTTTACTAAATATGGTGACCAGTTATTAAATATTTGTATTCTTCCTATTTTTACATCTGCCTCTTGAACATAAATCCAACAATCTGGTACTATGTTTCCAAGTGTTTTTATATTTGTTTTATTTTCTAATTTTAACTTATTTAAGTATAGTCCTACTGTTATAAAATCTCTGTATGGTAATCCCTCTGCTATTTTACTAATTTCTTTTGGTGTATTATTTATTCCTAAAACTAAATCTTTTAAAGGCATTGAAGATATAAATACGTCTCCTATTATTTCTTCTTGTTTTCCGTCTTTTATATAGGTTATAGAATGTACTTTTCCGTTTTCTACATTTATTTTTTCTACTTTACAACCTTTTAATATTTTTGCACCATTTTCAGTATCTTTTTTTGCAAGTGTTTCCCATAATTGGCCTGGTCCATATTTAGGATACCAAAATTGTTCTATTAATGATGTTTCTGTATTTTTATTATTCTTTATTTTAAATATTTTAGATAACATATCTTTTATAATAGTTTTTATAGAAAGTCCTTTTACTCTTTGAGCACCCCAGTCTGATGATATTTCACTTGGATGTCTTCCCCATAATTTTTCTGTGTATTTTTCGAAAAACATACTATATAATACTTTTCCAAACCTATTTATATAAAAGTCCTCTAATGATTTTTCTTCTCTTTTTATTATTGTTGATTTTAAGTAACTAAAACCTGCTTTTATTGTTCTTATAAATCCCATGTTTTTAAAGGTTTGGAATTTCATACTAATAGGATAGTCAAAAAATTTTTTTAAATAATAAATTCTAGACACTCTTGTTCTAACAAGCATTACTTCATCATCAACTTCTGGATTAGGTCCACTATTTTCTAATGGCTTTTCTCTTTCTAATATTTCATCATCAAAAGATGGTTTCCCTTGAATAGGCATAATTTCTTTCCATAAATTCATTATTCTTTCATCTTTTGAAAAGAATCTGTGTCCACCTATATCCATTCTATTTCCATTATATTTAACTGTTCTAGAAATTCCACCTATTTCATTTGATTCTTCTAGAATTGTAACCTTATAATCTTCCTTATTTTTTAATAATTCATATGCAGCAGTAAGGCCTGCAGGTCCTGCACCTATAATTACTATTTTCTTCATTTACATTCTTCTTTCTATATATTTTAAAACTTTAGAAATTATATCATATATGTTTTTATAATACAATAAAATATTTGCATACAAACATAATACAAAGTGTAGAAATAGAAAAACTTGCAACATTAGTAACATCAATAAAAATGTTAAAAAATTAAAAGAAAAAGCAATACCAAAAGTATTGCTTTCGGACAAAGTTATACTTCTATATTGGTGGAAAATAAGATTTCTTCATATTACCAAAAAAAGGACCAATTTTTTTGGTCCTTTTAATTTTATAAAAATAGAGTAAATCTGTAAGCCGGGTTCTGTCTAGGACAGTCATTTATCTATTACATATGTTACCATATGTCTCAAAGCCACCAATTTAGAGGACGACGAGCAGTCTTAACCCTCTTTTTAGGTGTTGCTCCAGATGGGGTTTACATTGACCTTGTATGTCACCATACAAGCGGTAAGCTCTTACCTCACCTTTTCACCCTTACCTATAAAATAGGCGGTTATTTTCTGTTGCACTTTCCTTAAGGTCACCCTTACTGGACGTTATCCAGCATCATTGCTCTATGGAGCCCGGACTTTCCTCGTACGCTGCCTTGCGACCTTGCTATACGCGACCATCCAATTTACTCTTTTTCTATTTTACATAAATTTATGTTATTTGTCAATTATTATAAGTAATAAAAAAAAGACGACCACTGGTCGCCCTCTATATCTTATTCAGTTATTCCAAATCTTGCTTTATCTATTTCATAATTATGTTTTATTTCATCTTCTGTTAAACATCTATTATATATTCTTACTGAATATACTTTCATATTAAATCTTGCTTCTGAACCTCCTGTACCATCACTTTGTCCATATGGATTTACTCCTAAAGCAAATACTGTTGAATATTTTGGATTTCCTATACTTCCAGTATAATTTGCAGTATTTTTTATATCATTTTCTCTAAAATATAATTCTTCACCATTAAAACCTGTTGACATAGAATATATTTTATTGATTTCTGTCACTTTATTACTACTTACATATTGATATCCAGATAAATATGCTGAACCGCATATTTATGTTGTTCTTATACCTCCATATTTCAATTCCTCCGCTTTCGATATTAGCTAAATAGTATTGATTTTTATCATTAACTATAGTTAATGGTTCTGCAACAATTTCAATTGTCATATAATTATTATGGTAATAGCCAACCTCTACCCAATCATCTATTCCATCTAATATTAATGAATTTTTCGTCCATCCGCTTGCTAATGTATTATTTACGTTTTTTAAACTTGCATTTGTTGTTCCTGCTAAGTTTTGCCATATTGATGTTCTTTTACTATGTCCATATTTCGTATTCTTTTCCGCATCTAATAAACTCACAAGCCCATCTGTTACATAATCTGGTGTTTTTATTTCGGGTATTTCTTGTATGTTAAATCTTTTCTTATCGTTTTCGTAATTCTGTTCTACTTCTTCTTTGGTTAAACATCTATCATATATTCTTACTGAATATACTTCCATATTAGTTCTGTCATCTCCAGAAGTTACTCCTTCTGCTTTTCCATCTGGATTTGTTCCTATCGCAAATATTGTATTTGATTCAGGCTTTCCGAAGATTTTTACTATTAGCCGATTCAACATAATTATCATTTTCATTAAAATATATCCTTTCATTACTAATACCTGTTGACATTGAATATATTTGATTCAATTTTATATCCTTTTTATTTGATATAAAATCATATTGTGATGTATATATCTGCCCATTATTACTTCCATTTGGAATCTTTTTTATTCCAATTCCACCATTTTGGACATTTGCTATATAAAACTGGTTCTTTGCAACTGATACATCTAAAGGTTTAGCACAAATTTCTATTGTCATGTTTTCTTTATAAAAATATCCCATTTTTACCCAGTCATCTATTCCATCTAGTATTA
>CAJKKA010000079.1 GCA_905200315.1 uncultured Clostridium sp. | reverse complement strand
AAAAATCAAATATAATAGTATAGATGTAAACAAATAAAATTTATAAGAGGTGGATAAATGCTAGTAGTAGAAAATGTTAGTCATGGTTTTGGAGCGAGAACAATACTAGAAAATGTATCTTTTAGACTTAAAAAGGGAGAACATATAGCTCTTGTAGGTGCTAATGGAGAAGGAAAATCTAGTTTCTTAAATATAATAACAAAAAAATTAATGCCAGATGCAGGTAATATAAAATGGTCATCAAGAGCAACAGTTGGTTATTTAGATCAGCATGCTGTTTTAGAAAAAGGAATGACAATAAGAGACGTATTAAGAGATGCGTTCAAAAACATGTTCGAATTAGAACAAGAAATGTTAAAAATGTATGACCTAATGGGTGAAGCAGACGAAGAACAAATGAATAAACTTCTTGAAGAAACTGCTGAAATACAAACTATATTAGAAAACAGTGGATTCTATACAATAGATGCAAAAATCCAAGAGGTTGCTAATGGTTTAGGATTAGGGGAAATAGGTCTTGATAGAGACGTAACTGATTTAAGTGGAGGTCAAAGAACAAAAGTACTTCTTACTAAATTATTATTAGAAAGTCCAACAATATTAATCCTTGACGAGCCTACAAACCACTTAGATGAAGAGCATATAGTATGGCTTACAAGATATTTACAAGAATACGAAAACAGCTTCATTCTTGTATCACACGACACAGACTTTATAAACAATACATGTAATGTAATTTACCATATAGAAAATGCTGAGCTTACAAGATACAAAGGTAACTACGATGAATTTGTAAGACTTAGAGATATTAAGAAAAGACAAGAAGAAAGTGCTTACGAAAAACAATTAGAAGAAAGAAAGAAACTTGAAGATTTCGTAGCAAGAAACAAAGCGAGAGTTGCAACTAGAGGTATGGCAAACTCAAGACAAAAAATACTTGATAAGATGGAAATCTTAGAAAGACCAAAAGAAAAATTAAAACCAACATTCAACTTTAGAAATGCTAGAGCAGCAGCGAGAATAATATTCGAAACTAAAGATTTAGTGTTAGGATATAATGAACCATTAACTAAACCATTAAACTTCCAATTAGAAAGAGGACAAAAAATAGCTCTTAAAGGGATGAATGGTATAGGTAAATCAACACTTCTAAGAACTTTACTTGGAATGACAAAACCATTTGATGGTCAAGTTGAATTAGGTGATTACTTAGAAGTTGGATATTTCGAACAAGAAAGTTCAATGGATAACTACAATACTGCATTAGATGATGTATGGCAAGAATACCCTGTATTAACTAACTACGAAGTTAGACAAGCACTTGCTAAATGTGGTCTTACTACTGAACATATAACAAGTCAAGTTAGAGTTTTAAGTGGGGGAGAAGCAGCAAAAGTTAGATTATGTAAATTAATGTTAAAAGACATAAACTTCTTAGTTCTTGACGAACCTACAAACCACTTAGATGTAGAAGCTAAAGATGAGCTTAAAAAAGCAATAAAAGAATTTAAAGGGACAGTTCTTTTAGTTTGCCATGAGCCAGAATTCTACAGCGATGTAGTTGATGATGTTTGGAATATAGAAGATTTCACTACAAAAATAGTTTAATAGTTTAAATTAGAGGGGGCTTCCAATTGAAAAAATTTTTAAATGCTATTTTGGCTATATGTTTAGCTTTATTTGTAATAGGTTCTTCAGTTATTATAACGATGAATATAAAAAGTATCTATTACAACGATATAGACAAGCTAAATATAGAGTCTATGAGCAACTTATCAAGGGAAGACATAATAGAAAATTACGATTATTTAATTGATTATAATTTAAGTTGGAAAGCAGATGAATTTGAATTGCCATCTCTACCTTCATCTCATAATGGGAAGATTCATTTTGAAGAAGTTAGAGATATATTTCAAAATGTAAAAATACTTACAATAATAACAGGAATTATTTCAATAATAGGTGGAATAATTCAAATTAGAAAAAAGGAATTCAAATTTTTAAGAAATTCGTCAATATTAATTATAGTAATGCCGGTTTTATTGGCTATTCCAATTGCAATAAACTTCAATGCGTGTTTTATAATGTTTCATAAAATAATGTTTAGCAATGATTACTGGATTTTTAATCCTGAAATAGATCCAGTCATAAATATGCTACCAGAAACATTTTTCATGCATATGGGTGTAGCAATTTTAGCAATTATGTTGATTTGTAGTATTGTATTACAATTGATATATAGAAAATTAAAAACGATAAATTATGACAATTTAAAATAAAAAATAAAATTACAAAAATTATAATATTGAAAGAATGCTGAATAAATGGTATTATGGATATATTGAAATAAGACTGAAATAAAAATGAGACGAAAAAATAGGAGTTAGTCAATATAAATTGGCTTAACTCCTATTTTTTTATCTATTTTTCTTTATCTAATTTTGTTATTTCAATAATTTCTTTAAACTTCCCAATTACATAGTCGTAATTTTTTCTTTGATGAGGAAGTGTGCAATTTTTACAATCCTTAATACCCTTTTCTGTATATTTAAAATTTCCACCACATTTATCTTTTAGGGCATATAGTGGACAGTAACAGAACAAGCAATTGAAATTTTCCGGGTCATTTGTTTTATGGCATGGAAAAAACTCACATTCAGTATGACTAAAAAATTTGTAATTCAATTTAATTATACCTCCAAAAATTTAGAATAATAGATAATTTTATTATACTATTTATATTATACTTATAGTATAGGATTATAAAAAATTATTAGGAGAAGGCTTATGAGGGATTTTAGGGAAGTTTCTACAATAGAGTTGTTTTATGATACAACTAAAAAACTTGAAAAGAGTACAAAAACGTATTATGAAATTAAGGATAGGAATGTAAGAAAAGTATCAGAGGAATTGCACAAAAGAATAAGTAAAGAAATAGAAGATGATTTTCGTATCCCAAGCAGAGAGGAAATGGACGAAATCATTATTTCAGACCTGAAGATGGAAGCCGAAGATGGAAATGCCGAAGCCCAATATGATTTAGCTTGTTATTATATGCCTTCAGAAGAAAATGATACAGGGGATATTTCAAAATCATTTATATTGTATAAAAAAGCAGCACAAAATGGTATCAAGGAAGCGCAATACAATTTAGCTTGCTTTTATGTACATGGAATAGGCATTGATAAAGATGAAGATGAAGCATTTATCTGGATTGAAAAATCGGCAAATCAGGGATATACGAGAGCAAAATTTTGTTTAGCACTTTGTTACGAACATGGAATAGGGGTAGATAAGGATGAAAAAAAAGCGTATGAAATATTAAAATCACTTGAAAATGATAAAATCGATACTATTGTACAGTATTGTTTAGGAATATATTATGAAAAAGGAAAAGAAATAGAAAAAGATAAGAAGAAAGCATTTGAATTCTACAAAAACTGTGCAAATGCTGGTTATGATAAGGCACAGCTTAGAACGGCTATTTGTTATGAATATGGAATAGGTGTAAAACAGGATCATAAAAAAGCATTTAATCGATATAAAAAGGCAGTTGGAAATGGAAATAAAGATGCAAAATATCTTATGGGACGATGCTATGAATATGGAATAGGGACTAATGTTGATAGTAAAAAAGCATTTTCTATTTATAACGAATTATCACAAGTCGGCTACGAAGATGCAATGTATAGGCTGGCATATTTCTATGAACATGGGATAGGAACAGATATAGATAAAGAAAAGGCTTTTAAACTATATAATAATTTAGCCCAAATGGGGTATGAAGATGCCATGTTTTATTTAACAGAGCATTATGAAGACAAAATGAAAAATAGCGATACAGAAGAATTTTATAATACGGAAGAAGTTGTTGCTGATTTAGACGTAAATAATGAAGGTAGCGATGTTTTAGTATTAGAGGAGGTAAGTGATAAAGAAAAATTAGATTTAGATGTAAAATTAGAAAAGAATATGGAAATTGAAGAGTTTTCAGATTTGGAAGATAGTAATTTAGATAATAATGAAGAAATTTATGCATATGAAGACTTTGAAGATGAATCATTACTTAGCAAAGATTTAGGAATAAATATATTTTTAGAACAAACAATATACAAACAAGTTAAAGATAATAACTTGGAGAGTGATTTGAAAAAACTAATAATAAAAATAGATAAATGCTTAACTTCAACAAATGGAGCCTTGAATTTTAAAAGTTTAGGGTTTAAGAAATACGAAGGTGTTGGGAATAACAAAATTTATGGTTTTGACTTTAATAATAAAGTAAATGATAGTGATAGAATAATAGCTTGTTTTGTAGATGATTATGCAAAGAAGAATGAATTTGACTTTGAAAGATATAATAATAGTCAAAACAAAGACAAGCAGGGCATTATATTATTTTCAATAACAAAGCATAATGACCAAGAAAGAGAAGCACAAAAAGTATCAAAAAGAATAAATAATAGTTTTTATGAACACAATCAATTCAAATATGTAAATGAAAAGAAAAGTAAAAACATAGAAATTATAAGTGTGGTAAATAAAAACACTCAAGAAAATAATATGACATTTAGATCTCTCGATTTTGACGATAAGCAAATCATATATCAAGAGGTATTGACAAAAGAACAGTCAGAGCAAATACATACATTTATACAAAAATCAGAACCATTTATATTATCAGGAATAGCAGGAAGCGGAAAAACAATATCTACTGTTAAATTAATCCCAGATATGGTTGAAAAAATAAAAAATATGGGCTCAGATAGCAAAATTCTATACGTAACATTTTCAAACAACTTAAAACAATATGTAAAAGAAAAGGTAATAGAAAGCTATTATGAATTTAATGAGTATATAGATATTAAAACTTTTGAGGATATATGTACAGAGCTAAATTATAAATACAATAATAAAAAAATAGACAGATCTAGGATTATAACTCAAAATACATATAAGAAAAATTTCACTAAGTTTTTAAATTACTTACATCAAACATCTCGTGATGGAAATATTTTAAAATTTATTAAAAAGTATCAAAAAGAAAAAAATATTATCTACAGCGAGATATTTGGAATATTAAAAGGTTCTATGTATGTAGATTGGGATAGAGAAGAAAAAGACATAGTAAAATCAGAATATTACATAAATAATAGTAACAAAATAGTTGAGGATTATAAGATTTTTGCCGAAGAAGATAGAGAAATACTATATTCAATAACGCAAAAATATAATCAATGGCTAGTTGAAAATGAATACTACGACATAAATGATATAGCATTCGAACTTCAAAGTTTGATAAAAGATAAAAACATAAATTATGAATATGTGGTAGTAGATGAGGTACAAGATTTTACAGAAGTGCAAATCTATATGTTATTTTTATTGGCAAAGGAACAAGAAATTTATGGGAAGAACAAAACTAGAAAAATACTGCTAGCTGGGGACCCAAATCAGATAATAAATCCCACATTCTTTAAAGTAGGAAGACTTAGAAAATTATTTTACTTACATGGATACAATTATGAGGATAAACGCCTTAATGAAAACTTCAGAAATTCTATTAATATAATGAAGATGAACAACATCGTAAATAAAATAATAAATGATAAACTTCCAGCAAGAAAAGAAGAAGACAGACAATATGAAATAACTAAAAATAATAAAACAGGAATTGTGGAGCAAGTTAAGGCAAGTGATGAAAATCTAAAAGTTATATTCACACAAATCAACGCATCTGCCAAAGTGGCACTTATAGTTTCTGATGATGAAAAGAAAGAATATTTAAAAGAAAAGTATGGATGCGAAAATGCTTTTACAATTTCAGAATTTAAAGGGAAAGAATTCGATAATATAATTGTCTACAATATACTATCTGATTATGCTGATATTTATGAAGAGGTTTATAAAAAGGAAAGTCTAAAAGAAGGTCATTATAGTTATTACTTTAATAGATTTTATGTTTCGATAACAAGAGCTAATTATAACTTAGTTCTTATAGAAGAAAAAGAAACAGAAATTCTAAAAGAAATTAAGGAAAAACTAGGCGACAATTTAAGATATATAGAAAATATAGACACATTTAAGGATTTAAACTTAGGGGAATTAATTGGAGACAGTTCAGAATTATTCAACATAGGTATGAAATTCTTCTATGATGAAGAATATGCACAAGCTAAGAACTACTTTACTCGAAGTGTTGAACCAAATTCGAATAATTTAGCAAAAATATGTGATTTATTTGAACAAGAAGGAAAATACGATGAGAAGGGAGATGAATTATTCCATATAGGAGAATACAAACTTGCACAAACTTATTATGAAAAAGCATATAACTTTGAAAAATACGCAATTATGTATTTATATATGAATAATTTATCTTATGAAAAACAATTAAGAGAGTTTTACAAATGTTTAGATAAACAAGGAATAAATTTCAGCGATTTATTCGATAATTACGGATACAGATTTGATAAATTACATAATATCTTAAAAAATAAAATAAAGAAAACAAATAAATTGTCTTCAAATATTGGATTAAAAATAAAAAATGTAAATCAATTACTCGGGGATATAAATAAAAAGATGAATGGGAGATAGGTGAACGATATGGCGAATAAGGAACTTAATACAAAGGGGATAGTAGATTCAATAGATAATTTTAATAAAAATAGTGAGCAGATATGCGAAACTTTAAATTGTTTAGAGGGGAGTATAAATGAGTTTAACAAATCGATTACAAGGTTACAGTCATTAAAAGATATTGATTTGACCAAGAAGAAGATAGATGAATTAAGTACATATAAGCAGAAGGTAAATCACATGATAAAAGAGCTGCAGACAATAGAAGGCGATTTATCAAAAATGGACGGACTTATTGAAACTGTTTCAAAATTTGGGGGAGAAATACACTCTGTTATGAAAAATAGTAATACAATCAGTTTCAATACGATATCAAATAATGTAAGAGATTTAGATAAAAAGATAACTTCTTTTAATAAGAGAATTGATACATTTATTGAAAGAGAACTAATTAAAAAATTAGATGAACAATATGAAAATATAATGGAGCGTGTAAATACAGCATTAGAAAAACAACAAAAAATGATAGATTCAATAGATGAAAAAGTTGAACAAATTGGAACAGTTCAACCAAATATGCAAATATCACCTGAAAAATTAAAAATGATGAAAGAATCATCAAGCAATGCAATGGAAGCGATTTTAGGTGGAAATCTAGAAGAGGTTATGTCAGACTTTATAGAAAATGTAATAGATACATATAGAGACACAGATTCAGCAAAAGAATCAATATATAAAGGATTTAGCTCAAATGTATTAAAACTTTTATCAGATGAAGGTGAATCGCAGCGTTCCGTTGTCCTTGTTCACAACCACACTGCGTGCGTAGCCCTTGTCG
>CAJKKA010000078.1 GCA_905200315.1 uncultured Clostridium sp. | reverse complement strand
AACTCTTTGTCAATACTTTTTTAAAAAATATTTTAATATTTTTTATTTGTATTTTTGACAAAATAAAAATTAGTAATTTTCTTTGCATTTCTTATTCCATTTGCATATTTTTTATTACTAATTCCCTATAAAACAATTTGTTTTTTTGTTTGCTACAAGGTACTTTTATATAATAGCATGTTTGCGATTCAATGTCAATACTTTTTTCGACATTTTTTATATTTCTACTAAAATTATTTCATCTCCTATGCATTTTACCTTCTCCCATGGAATTATTATATCATTTGAATTGGTAAATAAGTTTATTATTTTATTACTTCCTGGTACTATAATTGATGTTATTGCTCCACTATTTAAATCTGCACATACGTCTTGTACATACCCGAAGCCTTTTTGCATCGTTTATATTTATAACTTCTTTATGTTTAAAATCTAATCCCTTTTCTTTCATAATAAAAAACACCTCTTTTTATTATATTTTGGTGTTTTTTATTTTATACTAAAACTATTTATATAATCTTTTTATTCTATCTATAGCATTTTTTTCTATTCTTGATACTTGTGCTTGAGAAATTCCTATTTCTTCTGCAACTTCCATTTGTGTTCTTCCTTCAAAAAATCTTTTATTTATTATACTTTTTTCTTTGTCATTTAATTTTTTCATTGCTTCGGCAACTGTTATGTTTTCTGCCCATAGTTCATCTGTGTTTTTAGTATCTTTTACTTGATCTAATATATATACATTGTCTGTTCCATCATTAAATGCTGGTTCTTGTAGTGATACTGGATCTTGTATTGCATCAAAACTCATTGCTACAGCTTCTTTTTCTACATTTAGTTGTTTAGCTATTTCTTCTACTGTTGCTTCTCTGTTCTCTTCTCTTAATATTTTTTCTTTAATAGCTAAAGCTTTATACGCTAAGTCTCTTATAGATCTACTTACTCTTATTGAATTATTGTCTCTTAAATATCTTCTAATCTCCCCAATTATCATAGGTACTGCGTACGTACTGAATTGTACGTTTTGACTTAAATCAAAGTTATCTATTGCCTTTATTAAACCAATGCATCCAATTTGAAATAAATCGTCTACGTTTTCTCCTCTGTTTTTAAATCTTTTTATTACGCTTAATATTAACCTAAGATTACCATTTACAAATTTTTCTCTTGCATTTGTATCTCCATCTTTTATTTTTCTTAAAAGTATATTTTTTTCCTCATTTGATAGTACAGGCAACTTTGAAGTATTAACTCCACTTATTTCTACCTTTGTTATCAAATAAAAAACCTCCTTTAGAAATATTTTTTATATTATTTCCAAAAAAGGTTAATTTATTCTATTGTATTTTTTTACCTCTAATTTTTTCATCAATATATTGTTTTATATTATTTGCTACTTCATAATTTGATTGTTCATCATCATAATTAAAAATATCATCATGCTTATTAAATTCTTTTACAATATCTCTTAAATTATTAAAATCGTATTCTTTATCAATTAATCTACTTAATAAATATTTTTCGTATTCTTTTAAAACGTTTTCTATTGTTACCTTTTCTTCCATAAACTCACTCCAACACTATTTAATTATTTTCTTCATTATTATCTAAAGCTGAGAAATCAAATCTTATTTCTTTATCATTTTCTACTCCAGAAAAATCAAATTCAATTCCTCCATCCTTTTCATCACTTTCATCTTTTAATATAGTTTTATATATGCCAAAAGTTCTATTATCTTGATTCATTTTATATTTCAAATCTTGCAAACCTTTATTTTCATTTGTAATTTCTTTTTCTATAATGCCATTTTCTATTATATATAGTAATTCAAACATTGAGTCAGTTATTTCTTCTCTTCTTTCAGCTCTTAAGTAGTTTTTAATCTCTTCATTTGTTAAAGTTTTTCCTTCGTATATTTGTGGTAATTCTTTTAATTTTCCTGTTCTTAAAATACTATTAAAAGATGTTAATGCTCTATTATGTGCCTTTCTTCTTCTACTTTCGCACTTTTCAACATTTGTACCCCAGGTCATTCTTTGCATATATCCTGCATTTCTTACAATTTTACTTTGTTTCATAATGTCTTCGTGATCATATTCACTTGCTAAATGACCATAATATGTTTGTTCAATTCTCAGCTTTCTATATTCATATATATTATCTAAGTCTGATAACAAACTTGGATCTGCATTTAAATATTCTTTTATTGTATCTATATTTATATCTTTTTCTATCATTTTTTGTCCTCCTATAGTTTTATATTAAAGCATAAAATTAGGGAAAAGTAAATAGCCACCAATTGGTGGCTATTTGCTTCTGAACAGAATCTCACGGAAATACTGGCAAGTACTCCGCCATAATTCTAAATCGGTACCATTATAATTAATTTTGGCACCTGTTACTTCAGAATGCTCTTTTGTAGCTTTTCTTAAATTTGAAAAATTTAATTTTTCGCCATTTAATCTTGCCTTAATGACATTCTGATGTTCAGTTTCTAACTTTTTGAAAGTATCCATAGTATACCTCCTTTTTTTGTTTTAACAACTGTGACTTTTTTATTATAGCATATTTCTTTTAATCTAGTCAACATAACTTTAAAAAATATTCTTTTCAATGGATTATCATAAATATATTAACCTCTAAAAATACACTACCATGAGAGTAGCTATTAGCTACTCTCTTTAGTTGAAGCTCTTAGATTATCTAACTGTTTAAAAAATCCCAAAGTTTTTTCTGACGAATCAATTTTAAGACTACTTTCTTTTATCTTCATATATTGATCGTCTTTAATCCAATTTTCTGCAATTGCTACATATATTGCTTTATCAATTTTTGGTTTTGTTGTGCAATATTTTTCTGCTAATTCTTCTTTCGAAATTTTTTCTTCAATAAAAAGGTTAGTAATTTCTTTTGCTTCTTTTTTGGTAAATGGAAATTCTTTATATACTTTTCTTCTTTCCCTTAATTTTGCATATTTCTCTTCTGTTTGCCGGAAGCTTCCTGAATGTAACTGTGCATTATAGCATGTTTTTTCTTCCATTCTGTTTACTGTTGCTTCATTTACTACATTCCAAATTACTGCACATTCTAGTATTTTATAATAACAGCTATCTGTTATTTTGTAGTAATTTGTTATGTATTCTTTGTTTATACCATTATTAGTATTAGCATAAAAGTTAGCAACTTCTCTTACATATTCTCTTAATTGCATCCGCGTTTTTGTTTTTTCCAATTCACTAAAATTTTTCATTTTCATACTCATTCCTCCTATCATAAAATTTTAAAATAGGACAACAGATTCTAATATGCTTATATTATACTACTTATGTTATTTTTTTCAACTAGTTTTGCTTAATATATCTTTTTTCATTTTCTTTATTATCTTTTTTTCTAATCTGGATATATAACTTTGTGATATTCCGTAACATATCGGCTACTTCTTTTTGTGTTTTTTCGTCTCCTGTTATAAAGCCAAATCTTAATTCCATTATGTTTTTTTCTCTATTATTTAGTTTTTTTATAGATTCTCTTAATAACTTTTTGTCTACTTCATCTTCTATGTTTCTTGAGGTTATATCTGAGTCTGTTCCTAATATATCTGATAATAATAATTCGTTTCCATCTCCGTCTTGGTTTAGTGGTTCATCTATAGAAACTTCACCTTTTATTTTATTGCTTCTTCTTAAAAACATTAGTATTTCATTTTCTATGCATCTTGAGGCATATGTTGCAAGTTTTATTTTTTTATCTAATTTAAATGTATTTACGCCTTTCATTAACCCTATTGTTCCTATAGATATTAAATCTTCTAATCCAACACCTGTGTTTTCAAATTTTTTTGCTATGTATACTACTAATCTTAAATTTCTTTCTACTAATACTTTTCGTGCTTCATCGTCTCCTTCATCTAATAATTTCAACATTTTTTCTTCTTCTTTTCCTTCTAATGGTGGCGGTAGGGTTTGGCTTCCTCCTACATAGTATATTGGAAGTTCTCCAACTTCATCTTTAACTATATATTTAGCATAAATAGTATTAACGCTAATTTTTAACAAGTTCAAAATATTCATTGTTTATTGTACCTCCATTTATAATTTCTAAGCTTATAATTCCTTTGCAGTCTGTATTTTTAAATAATTTTCTTTCAGAAATTCCTATTAAAATGTTTTTTATTTCTATAATTTCATCCTCATATTTAATTATTACAATATCAGGTTTAAATGCTAGTATTAACCCATGTTCTTTTCCTAAAGAAGAATATGGTATAACTTTTAATTTAGAAATATATTTATTAGATTCCTCATCTTCTGTATAAAATTCACCTCCTAAAATTTTATGTATATTTTTTATTAATTCTTTTGGTAAAATTTTTTCTGCAATTTCACTATCTATAATTGCTACTGGTTTTCTTGTTATAGGGTCTTTTAGCATATTTCCAGTATCTAACATAGCTTTTATAATTTGCTCTTTTCCTTCAAACTTAATTTTCATGGTACAATTTAATTCTGATTTTGTTATTTTCTTTTTTATTATTTTAAATACTATATTTACTAATATAAATCCTAATATAGCACCTATAAGTATTGTTATTGTTGAATATCTTCCAATATAAACTCCATTTTTTATTAATATATTCTGAGGTTTTATAAAATATATTGTCGCTATAGCTGCTCCTCCAAATACAAATGATACTAAATAAAATGTTAAAATTTCTTTTATATGCCTCTTTACTTTTTTCGAATTAAAAGCTATATATGTCATTGCAATTGATAATAATATTTTCATAAAAATTCCTAATAGTAACTTCATATTTGTTATGTAGGTTACAACCACATAAATACTGCCTAACGTACTGGCTATAAATATTTTTATATATGATATTTTTTCTCTTAATACTAAACCTGTAGATAGTAGAATTATAAAATTCATTATTATATTTTCTAAAAAAATAATATCTATATATATAGTCATTTTTATTCCTTTAATTTATAAATTATCTTTTTGTAAGTAGAGATTTCCGCCTTACAACTCGTAGAGCTAATTGTTAAAAACAATATATTGCGTTTGCTGAAAGTATTTTATAATTTTATTTTTTAAAAGTCTGTCATTTCTTAGTGGCGAAAAAAAGAAATAATCTACAAAAGTAGATTATTTCTTTTTTTATTTTTTTATATTTGATTTTATTTTTGTTTTTTTCTTAAAAAAGATGGAATATCTAAGTCGTTTGATGATGAATTATCAACACTTGCTGGTATAGAACTTATTTTTTCGTTCCAAGCTTTTGAAATTATTTTTTCTCCTAATTTTGTATCTTTTTTCTCAAATTCTGTTGCTATAACAGTTATAACTATTTCATCATGTAAATCTTCGTCAATTACGGCACCAAATATAATGTTGGCTTCTGGATCAACGCTTCTTTGTACTAATTCAGCTGCAGTATTTACTTCTTGTAATCCTAGGTCTGTTCCACCTGTAATGTTTATTATTACTCCTCTTGCTCCTTCTATAGATGTTTCTAATAATGGACTTTCTGTAGCTTGTTTTGCTGCGTCTTCTGCTCTATTTTCTCCTGATGCTCTACCTATACCCATATGTGCAACACCAGAATTTAGCATTATTGTTTTTACATCTGCAAAGTCTAAGTTTACTAATCCTGTAACAGCAATTAAGTCAGATATACCTTGTACACCTTGTCTTAAAACATCATCTGCCATTTTAAAAGCTTCCATAATAGATGTTTTTCTATCTATTATTTGTAATAGTTTATCGTTAGGAATTATTACTAAGGTATCTACTTTGTTTTTTAAACTTTCTATTCCTCTATCTGCTTGTGATAATCTTTTCTTCCCTTCAAATGTAAATGGTTTTGTAACAACTCCTATTGTTAGTATTCCCATTTCTTTTGCAATTCCTGCAACCATTGGTGCAGCACCTGTTCCAGTACCTCCACCCATTCCTGCAGTAACAAATACCATATCTGCTCCTCTTAAAGCTTCTTCTATTTCTGATTTATTTTCTTCTGCAGCTTGTGCTCCTGTATCTGGATTTGCTCCAGCTCCTAAACCTTTTGTTATTTTTTCTCCAATTTGAATTTTTGTTCCTGCTTTTGATTTTTTAACTAGTTGTTGTTTATCTGTATTTATAGCTATAAACTCTACTCCCTTTATTCCAGATTCAATCATTCTGTCTACAGCATTATTTCCGGCTCCTCCAACTCCAACTACTTTAATTATTGCAGCACCATCCATTGGTCTTTCAATTTCCATATTATTGTTATTATTATTGTTTGTATTATCAAAATCCATCATAAAATTTTCCTCCCTAAACTTCCTTATCTAAAAACAAATATACATATTATGTATAAAAAAATTCTTTAATTTTCTCAAAAATAGTTTTTATAAATCCTTCATCACCCTCGGTATCAATACTGCTTGATACACTTTTTGTAAATGGTTTAGAAGCTATATATCTTACCAACGCATATGCTGTTCTGTAGGTTGGCTTAACAGTACTAATTAGTCTTCCTGTTGCCATTTTAACTGGTATATTTAATATTATTTTACCTGCAACATCGCTTTTATTAATGTTGCTTATTCCTTGACCTGTTAATATAACATTATTAACTCTTGGTTTTATATTTTGAAGTGTTATATCTTTATTTACTAAAGAGAATATTTCTTCTATTCTTGCTTCCATTATTTCTATTAATTCTGAACTTTTTATTGTTTTATTTTTATTTTCTTCTCTAACAGTATTTAATAAAATATCATTATCATTATCTATAAATGATTTTAATGCAAGTCCATATTGTCTTTTTAATTTTTCCGCTTCTTCTTCAGAAATGTTAAGTACAAGAGCTATATCGTTTGAAATATTATCTCCTCCAAGTGGAATTGTATTTGTATACACATATGAAGAACCTTCAAAAACTCCTATCTCTGTGTTTCCCGCTCCTATATCTAATACCATAACATTATCATTTAATTCATTAACATCTAATATTAAGTTTCTTTCTGCTAGAGTTACTGGAACTAATCCATTAATGTCTAATCCGACTTTTTTAAATATTGAAACTAATTTTTTTATATAGTCTTTTTCTGCTAAAATTATTTCTGCTTTTAATGTGAATGAGCTACTTAAATTTCCAATTGGGTCTTCTGTGATTTTTCCATTATCTAAAATAAATCTATCTGGCACTACATCAATTAAAGACTCATTTTCAGGAATTTCGATATCTTTAACCTGCATTATAGCTAACTGCACATCTTTTGAGGATATTCCAGCATATTTATCTTTTACATCTTTTGTTACACTGTTTTGTACAACAGTTACATATTTTCCTGGTATTGTTATATAAGAAGAATTTATTTTAAATCCTGTTTCTGTTAACCATAAACCGCAATTTCATTTATTATACCACACGCCAAAAAATTCCACAACA
>CAJKKA010000077.1 GCA_905200315.1 uncultured Clostridium sp. | reverse complement strand
TCGAACCCTCGATCTTCAGAGCCACAATCTGACGCGTTAACCAACTACGCTACATCCACCATAGTGTTATGCGCTTATCGCTAGCACAGTTAATATTTTAACCTATTATTCTATTATTTGTCAATACTAATTTACAAATTTATTAAATTTGTTATAAAAACTTGAAAAGAAAATACAATTAATATATAATTCAGGCAAAGATAAGGGAGTAATTGGCATATTAATAAAATATGTAATATAGGCAACATAACCGATTTTTAAAATCTGTCTATATTTTAAATAATGAGACTTATCTGTAGACTTTTCTGCAGATGATTCTCATTATTTTTATTATATCTACATAAAAAGGGATTTTTGTAAAATAATATAAACAAGGAGGAAATATATGGAGAAAAATTGGTTTAATCAAACTGTAAAAGAGGTTGAAACAGAACTAAAAACAAATTTAGAAAATGGATTAAATGATAATGAAGTAAAAGAGCGACTAAAAAAATATGGTTTGAATGAATTAAAAGGGAAAAAGAAAAAAAGTACATTTTCGAAAATTTTAGAGCAGTTTAAAGATTTTTCAATAATTATTTTAATTATTGCAGCAATTATTTCAGGAATTGTTGGTGTAGCACAAGGCGAAGGAATTACAGATACTATTGTAATTTTAATAGTTGTAATAGTAAATGCTATTATAGGAGTTAGCCAAGAAAATAAAGCTGAGAAATCTTTAGAAGCATTGCAAAAATTAAGTAGCCACGCCGTAAAAGTAAAGAGAAATGGTAAAGTAGAGGTTATACCTTCAAGTAATTTAGTCCCAGGAGATGTTGTTGTAATAGAAACAGGAGATTACATTTCTGCAGATTTAAGAATTACAGAAGCAGTAAACTTAAAGTCACAAGAAGCATCTTTAACAGGTGAATCTTTACCAATAGAAAAAATGGCAAGTAAAATAGAAGAAAGGGAAATAGGTGTTGGAGATAGAATAAATATGCTATTTTCATCAAGCTTAATAACATATGGTAGAGGAGAAGCAATAGTTGTTGCAACAGGAATGAATACAGAAGTTGGTAAAATAGCTAATATGCTAAACAATACAGAAAAGCAAGAAACACCGCTTCAAACAAAGCTAAATAAACTTGGTAAAACACTTGGAATTGCAGCAATTATAATTTGTATAGTAATATTTTTAATTGGAATTATACAAGGCAAAGAAATAATAAATATGTTTATGGTAGCTGTAAGTTTAGCCGTTGCGGCAATTCCAGAAGGCCTAGTTGCAGTATCAACTATAGTGCTTGCAATAGGTGTTCAAAAAATGGTAAAGAAAAATGCAATAGTAAAAAAATTGCCAGCAGTAGAAACACTTGGAAGTAGTACAGTAATATGTTCAGATAAAACAGGAACACTTACACAAAACAAAATGACAGTAAAAAAAGCATTTTGGAATAAAAAACTTATAGATATAGAAAATATAAAAATGGACAACGAAATTTTTCAGCTTCTAAATAATGCTATACTTTGTAACGATTCAAAAATACTAGAAGATGGAAGTCTTACAGGAGACCCAACAGAAACAGCTTTAACAGAAGTTGCATTCAAATTTAACTTCGATTCAAGTGTATATTCAGATATGCCAAGAATTGCAGAGGTACCATTCGATTCCGATAGAAAATTAATGACAACAATTCATAAAGTAGCAGATAACCTATACAGAGTATATACAAAAGGTGGAATAGATGAATTATTAAGAATTTGTAAAGGTTATGAAATAGATGGAGAATTAAGAACAGACTTAGAAAATTATAAAGTAGAAATAAATTCCGCAAATGAAGAAATGGCAAAAAATGCACTCAGAGTTTTAGGTTTTGCATATAAAGAAATGGACCACAAACCAGACAAAGAAGAGCTAGAAAACATAGAAAACGACTTAATATTTATCGGAATGTTAGGAATGATAGACCCACCACGTGAAGAAGCAAAACATGCAGTAGAAAAATGTAAAACAGCAGGAATAAAAACTGTAATGATTACAGGAGACCATAAAATAACTGCAATGGCAATAGCAAAACAACTTGGAATTTTAGAAAATGAAAACGAAGCATTGACAGGAGAAGAACTTGAAAAAATATCTGATGAAGAATTAACAAAAAATATAAGAAAATATTCTGTATATGCAAGAGTATCTCCAGAACACAAAGTTAGAATAGTAAAAGCATGGCAAGCAAATGGAGAAATAGTTGCTATGACAGGAGATGGGGTAAACGATAGTCCAGCATTAAAAACTGCAGATATAGGTTGTGCAATGGGAAATGTAGGAACAGAAGTTGCCAAAGAAGCTGCAGATGTTATATTAACAGATGACAATTTTGCAACAATAGTTTCAGCAGTTGAAGAAGGTAGAAGAATATATGACAATATATTAAAAGTAATACAATTTTTAATATCATCAAATATAGGAGAGGTAATAGTTCTATTTGTTGCAACACTATTAACGCCATTACTTGCAAAATGGTGTGGAGTAACAGATGTAGAATTAATAGAAGTATTATTACCAATACACATTTTATGGGTAAATTTAGTAACAGATTCACTTCCTGCATTAGCACTTGCGTTCGATCCTGCAGACAAAGAAATAATGAAAAGAAAACCTTTAAAACCATCAAAAGGTGTATTCACTAAAGGAATGACCTATAGAGTAGTATACCAAGGAATAATGGTTGGTTTGCTTACGCTTGCAGCATTTATTATAGGAATGGCTACAACAAAAACTCCAATAGAAGGACTTACTTTAGATGAATCAAAAGTAGAAGTGGGTCAAACAATGGCATTTATAACACTATCAGTAGGAGAGCTTGCACATGTATTTAATGTAAGAAACAACAAGAAAACAATATTTAGCAAAGAATTATTTAATAATAAAAAACTATTAATAAATACAGGAATATCACTTGTATTAGTTTTAGTAATATTATTTATACCAGCTTTAAGACACATATTTAGCATACCATTATTACCAAAAGACAATATAATAGAATTAATAATACTTGTTCTTATGCCAATAGTTATAGTTGAAATATTTAAAATGTTAAAAATAAACACATTTAAAGATGAATAATAATAGGCACGGAAACACCGTGCCTTAAGTTTTAGGGGGATATATGATAAAAAGAATAATATTTGATTTAGATAACACATTAATAGAATGGAAAGATGAATACTGGGACGGGGTTGAAGAAGCTTTAAAGTCTGAATACATTAAATATACAAAACAAGATATAAAAGATATAGAAAATGCTATAGATAGATATGAAACAGAATACAATACATATACAAAAGAAAATATGCTAGAATGGATAAATAAGTCTGTAAATATTAAAGTGAATATGAGATTTTTAGAAAAATGTTTAGAACATTTTTCTAACTGTGCACCAAATAAAATGAATAAAGAAATATATGAAACTTTAGAGTATCTATCAAAAAAATATGAATTAGTAGTTCTAACAAATTGGTTTAAAGATCCTCAGGTAAAAAGATTGGAAATAGCAAATATACTAAAATATTTTAGCAAAGTATATGCAACAGAAACATTCTTAATAAAACCAAATAAAGAAGCATTTATGAAAGCTTGCCAAAATAAACCAGAAGAAGCAGTAATGGTTGGGGATACAGTAAAAGTAGATATAGAAGGAGCGATAAATGCAGGCTTAAAAGCCATACACATAAATAAAAATGCAGAAAAAAACAGTAAAGATTATATAACTATAAATGAATTTTCAGAATTAAAAAATGTCTTATAAGGTAGTAGACTACTTATTGATATTTCCTGAATAATGTTGTATAATGTCAAATATTGTTTAAGGAGATAAAAATATGAGAATTAGATTTAAAAAGTGGGCTAGACCTGAATTAGAAGCAAGTAAATTTTATATAGATAACCCAGAAGATTATAAAGGCAAGTGGAGAGAACTTTTTAAAAACCCAGAAGCACCTTTACATTTGGAACTTGGATGTGGTAAAGGTACATTTATGGCAAAGCTTGCTACAAGAGATAGAAATGTAAACCATATAGCTATAGATGTTGTAGATGCAATGTTAGGGTTAGCAAAAAGAAATATTGAGGCTGAATTTAAAGAAAATAATATGGAAATAGATAATGTATATTTAACAAGATTTGATATAGAAAGAATACTTTTAATTATGGACAAAAAAGATAGTATAGATAGAATATATATTAATTTTTGCAATCCATGGCCTCGTGGAAAACATAGAAAAAAGAGATTAACACATACAAGACAATTAGAAAAATATAAACAAATAATTAGTCCAAATGCAGAAATTTATTTTAAAACAGATGATGATGAATTATTTGAAGCAAGTTTAACATACTTTGAAGAAAGTGGGTTTAAAATTATAAAGAAAACTTACGACTTATATAGTGAAAATGCACCAGATAATATAATAACAGAACATGAAAAAATGTTTTCAGAACAAGGAATAAAAATAAAAGCATTAATTGCAAAATGTAAAGAATAGAGCAATAAAATTATATTGCTTTATTTTTTATTTATTGAATATAAAAATTTTTTTTGAAGAAAATAAAATTGGTGATGTGTATGTTTATTCCAGATGCAATATATATGGAAGATGGAATTGAAAATTATGAGCTTGGAAAAGAGCTTTTAGAAAAATATAAAGATGTTCCTAAAAAAATAATAGATAATCATAATAATATTGAAGAGATGAGAAAAAAGGAAAATTCGGAATTTGCAAAAATGAAAAGAAATTTAATAATTGGAACTAGGAAAACTCACAATTATGTAGAAAATCGTAAGGTTTCAGATTATTTAGTGCCATATACATCTTCTGGTTGTATTGCAATGTGTATGTATTGTTATTTAGTATGTAATTATAACAAATGTGCATATTTAAGGCTTTTTGTAAATAGAGAGCAAATGTTAGATAAAATTATAAAAAGAGCAAATAAAGCAGAAGAAGATTTATGTTTTGAAATTGGAAGCAATAGCGATTTAATTTTAGAAAATACAATAACAAATAATTTAGTTTGGACAATAGAAAAATTTAAAAACTCTCCAAAAGGAAAATTAACTTTTCCAACAAAATTCGATATGGTAGATCCAATATTAGGCTTAGACCATAAGGGAAAAGTAATAGCAAGAATGAGCATAAATCCTTCAGAAATTATAAATAAAGTTGAATTTGGAACCTCAAGATTAAAAGGTAGAATAGAGGCAATAAACAAACTTGCAGAAGCAGATTATCCTATTGGAATTTTAATTGCACCAATAATATTAGTAGAAAATTGGAAAGAACTGTACGAAAATCTTCTAAAAGAATTGCAAGAAAAATTAGCAGAAAAAGCAAAGAAAAATGTATTTTTTGAATTAATATTTATGACATATAGTTATGTTCATAGAATGATAAATACCGAAGCTTTTCCAATGGCAGTAAATTTATATGACACAGAGCTGATGACAGGAAGAGGAAAAGGAAAGTATATGTATAAAAAGGTAATAAGAGAAGATGCAGAAGTTTTTATGAAAGATATTATGCACAAATATTTTCCTAATAATAAAATTTTATATATTTCGTAATTGAATAATTTATAGTAATTTGGAAAGAATTTATTTGAGTATGGAATATACCATAATTATGGAAAGAAGGTTTTATTATGATTGAAAAATTAAACAAATTACTAAGCGATTTAAATGTTTTTTACCGTAAATTGCAAAATTACCACTGGAATGTAAAAGGACACGATTTCTTTACAATTCATGCAAAATTAGAAGAATACTATAATGAAGTAAATGAACAAATAGATGAAATTGCAGAGCATATACTAATATTAAATGGACAACCTCTAGGAACAATGAAAGACTATATAAATACCTCAGATATTGAAGAAGCAAAAAATGAAAAAATAACATCTCAAGAAATATTTACAGAGGTTATAAAAGATTTAGAAAAATTACTAGAAGATGTAAAACAAATAAAAAAATGTGCAGATGAAAATGAAGATTATCCAACATCAAGCTTAATGGATGAATATATAGAAAATTACGGAAAAAAATTGTGGATGTTAAAACAAATGAAACAATAAAATAACTAGAATAGCTAATATGGCTATTCTTTTTCTGTTTCACACAAAATACACAAAATGTAAATACTTTAGAAATAAATTAAATATAAAATACCAGCATAAAATATAAAAAGAAAAGAGGTTTTTTATGGATGATTCGTTTTATAAAGAAAATATTATTTTGTTAAATGAAGTTATTAAAAAGATAGAAAAGATATTAGATGAAATAAAAGAAGAAAAAGAAATAAATAGAGAAAGAAATCCTATAAAATATACTACTACAAGAATAAAAACTGAAGAAAGTATGAAAGACAAATTAAAAAGAAAGAACTTAGAGGTTAGCTTGGAAAACGCATTAGCAAAAGTCTATGATGCAGCAGGAGTTAGAGTAATATGTGAATATATAGATGATGTTTATTCAATAGTAGAGAGTATTAAAAAATACAATGAAATAGAAATTATTAAAGAAAAGGATTATATAAAAAAACCAAAACCAAATGGTTACCGTAGCTACCATATAGTATGCAGAGTACCTATTAATATAAAAGGTAAAATATATAAAACATATGTAGAAATTCAAATAAGAACAATAGCAATGGATTTTTGGTCAAGTTTGGAACATCAAATGAAATATAAGAAAAATATAAAAAATCAAGAAATAATAGTTGAAGAATTAAAAAGATGTGCAGATGAAATAGCTACAACAGACATTAATATGTTAGCTATAAGAAATATGATAAATAAAAACTAAAGAAAGAAGTGTGAGTATTATGAAAGAAAAATATGAAATTGGAAACATAGTATTTGATAAGGAAGAAGCGGAGCTTACAAATACAAATGCTTGTTTATATCTAAATAATAAAGAATGTGAAGTAATGGAAATATTAGTAAATAATCAGGAAAGAAATGTAAGCAAAAAAGAGATAAAGCAAAAAGTATGGTCAAATGAGAAAAAGAATGAAAATATAGTTACAATGTACATAACATATCTGCAAGAAAAATTTTTAGCACTAGGTGCAAATATAAGAATAAACGAAAATAATGGATATGTGTTGGAAAGCATATAATAGAAGATATTGAATATTAAAATAAAATAACGTCAAACGTTGTAGGGGCGGACGCCTCTGTCCGCCTGCAAAAAAATATTTGTTATTAGAAGGTTTAAAATTATATAAAAAGAGTCACTTGAAATATAGTGACTTTTTTTATATAATTGCTTTGATAATTATAATAAAGAGTGGATAAATTAAAAATGATAAAAAGATACAAAGAAAATAAAATTAAAGAATTAGTAAATATTTTGGGAAGAGCAATTTCAAAAAAGATAATAGAGTATATAATAAACTAAAATAATAAATAGTAATTTGTAGCGGAGCACAGTGTGCTCCATAAAGAGAGGAATATATTGAATAATAGATATTTTGAAAGAAAAAATCCAAGATTAAAAGATTATAATTACAAATTAAGAGGATACTATTTTATTACAATATGTACAAAAGAAAAAGTGCACTATTTTGGTGAAATTGTAGATGGCGAATGCAATATAATGATATTGGCAAAGTTGCAAATGAGTGTATAAGGAAAATAAATGATATATATAAGTCAATAAAGTTAGAGAAGTATATAATTATGCC
>CAJKKA010000076.1 GCA_905200315.1 uncultured Clostridium sp. | reverse complement strand
ATGGTGATAATTTAGAATTTCGTCTAATTTATCCTTATCCATTAAATTTTCTTCTAATACAATTTCTTTTACCTTATCTGGATTATGTTCGCTTTTTTCAATAATCTCACTAGCCTTATCATATCCTAAATAAGGTACTAAAGCAGTTGCAAGAAGAACAATAGAATTATCTAAATGTTTTTTACAACATTCTTCATTTGCAGTTATAGTATTTATACATTTAGTTCTAAATATTTTTAAAGTTTCTTTAAGTAAAGTCAAACTTTCAAGTATGCTTTCTGCGATTAAAGGCATAAATGCATTTAATTCAAAGTTGCCACTTGCAGCACATATACTGATTGCGCTGTCATTTGCCATTACTTTTATTGCAACCTGTGTAACCATTTCAGGAATTACAGGGTTTACTTTTCCTGGCATAATAGTACTACCAGCTTGCATATCAGCAAGGTGAATCTCACTAAATGGTTTTGAATTCATAATTCTAAGGTCTGTGGATATCTTCATTAGATTCACAGCTAATGATTTTAAAAGACCTGAAACTTCAACAAATACATCGTTATTTTGTGTTAAATCTATAGGATATTCAGATTTTGCAAGTCCTATACCTGTCAAATCTCTTATTATTTCAATAACTCTAAATGTATATAATCTATTTGCATTGCTTCCAGTTCCGATAGCTGTTCCGCCTAAATTTATTTGTCTAAGCCTTTCTTCAACTTTATAAATTCTCCATCTATCTCTAGCAATTGCTTGTGCAAATGCGCCGAATTCTTGACCTAAAGTTATAGGAAGAGCATCCATCATCTCAGTTCGACCTAGTTTAACTACAAATTCAAATTCATTTTCTTTTCTCTGAAGTGATTCTTGTAATTTGCTACATTCATCGCTAAGGGCTCTAACTAAGTTTATACACGCAATTCTTAAAGCAGTTGGATAAACATCATTTGTGGATTGTCCCATATTTACATGGTCTAGGGGATGGATATAATCATAATCTCCAGGTTCTCTTCCACATATTTTTAAAGCCAAGTTCGCTATGACTTCATTAACATTCATATTAGTAGAAGTTCCAGCGCCACCTTGAAGCGAATTAGTTATAAAACTGTCATCGTATTTGCCAGCAAGGATAGCATTACAGGCTTCGACTATTGCATTAGCCCTTTCTTTATCTAATGTCTTAACTTTTTCATTTGCCATAGCAGCAGCTTTTTTTACTGTTACCATAGCGTAAATAAGTTCTTTTCGAACTTTTGAATCACTTATATTAAAGTTTTCAAAAGCACGAGCAGTTTGAATTCCATAAAGCATATCTTTATCTATAGCGACTTTTCCTAATTTATCTTTTTCAATTCTTTTATTAGATTTAACATTTTCATTAGTTTTATCTATTGTAATATTGTCCATAAAATCACTCCTATTCTTCTTCTAATAAGTAAGCAATATGAGGGAATGCTTCTACTGTTCTATGTAAAATTCCTTGCATATAAGCTATTAAAATACCATAGTTAGTTATAGGAATATTTTGATCTTGTGCACATTTTATTCTATATTTCATTTCTCTCGCATTTAAAGTACATCCACCACAGTGGACTATCATTTTGTATTTTGATAAGTCATATGGAAATTCTGTACCACTTGAAAATTCAAAATTTAATCTCTTACCGCAATGCTGCATTATCCATCTTGGAATTTTGACACGACCGATATCGTCACATTGTCTGTGGTGTGTACATCCTTCAGATAATAAAATAGTATCGCCATCTTCTAGAGTTTCTATTGCTTTTGCCCCTTTTACTGTTTCCTCTAAATCGCCTTTATAACGTGCAAATAAAATTGAGAAAGAAGTAAGTAAAATATCTCTTGGAGTATCAGCTGAAACTTTGGCAAAAACTTGTGAGTCAGTTATTACTAATTTAGGTTTTTTACCTAAACTAGCTAATGTATCTCTAAGCTCATATTCTTTTACTACTATAGCAGTTGCATCTGCTTCTAATATATCTCTTATTGTTTGTTGTTGTGGAAGTATTAATCTGCCTTTTGGTGCTGCTTTATCGATTGGAACAACAAGAACTACAAAATCAGAAGGATCTAATAAGTCGCCTACAATTTGGAATTTGGCTTCGTCTGTAGGAGCTTGTTTTGCTATAAGTTCTTTTAATTCATATATATTTTCTTTTGTAACAGAGCTAACCCACATAGTATTAGGAGAATCTTCTAATGGTAATTCTATTCCTTTTTCTCTAACTAAGTCTAGTTTGTTCATCACAACTATATATGGAATTTTCTTTTCTTTAAATTTTTCGATTAAGGCATTATCTTGTGGTGTGGGTCCAACTAATCCATCTATAACTAATATTCCTATATCAGTTTTATTTAAAACTTGATAACTTTTTTGAACACGCATCTTGCCAAGTTCGCCAACATCATCAAGTCCAGGTGTATCGATTATCATAACTGGGCCTAAAGGTAGTAGTTCCATTGCCTTTGAAACTGGGTCAGTAGTAGTACCTTTAACATCTGATACTATTGCTAAATCTTGATCTGTTATTGCATTAATTACACTTGATTTTCCAGCATTACGTTTTCCAAATATACCTATATGTACACGTTCTGCAGAAGGTGTAGAATTTAAACTCATTGAAATTTCCCCCTTAAAAATGAAATAACCTCGCAAAAAGCAAGGGCAATAATATTAAAACTTTAATAAAATTATATCACAGTGACTTTTTAATTATCAATAAATGGTAAAATTAATCTAAAAACAGGTTATAGAGTATGTTTTACTTGGAAAATTTATGAATTAACAATATAATTTAATTAGAGGGTTTAATTAAACATTTATTAATATACATAAAAAGATAAATATAAGTTTAAAGAAGGTTATTAATATGAATGAAAAAGTGATGGTGAATGAAAAATTAAAATGCATACTATACACTATTTTTAGCAATTACAATAATTTATCTAAGAAAATATATATAGTACTAGATGATAGCAAAAATAGTGAAAAAATGGGCGAAGATATTTTGAAAAAAATCAATCAAAATACTCCATATTTTATAAAAAAAATATTGGCTAATTTTAATAATGAAAATGACAATTCTGTATTAAAACTAAAAAAATCTAATCAATATTTAGAAATAGTTGATAAGAATCAAAACACAGAAGGAGAGTCAATTTTATTGGATATGTCAAATTTAGATTTTAACGATATAGAAAGGAAATGTGACTATGAAGTTAAATTTGTAGTTGATTACATATTTAATTTAGATGAAATTGGAAAGAGCAGATTTTTTAAAGAATTAGAAAAAACAATAGAAAAAGATAAGTCTAAAAAAGACAACAAAGAAGAATCTAATAATAATTTAGATATAAACTATTTATATAATATATGCATATCAAAATATATGTGGAAAGATAGTAACGATGCAGCAAAAATGGAAAATTGGATTTATAATATAATAAATCCAAATAGATTACATAGTGATTTATTAGAAAAAATGATTGAAATTATAAATAAGGAGTTAAATAACTTAAATTTTGACTCGTATTTAAGATATATTTTATCTAAAGAAGAAAATAAATCGCTTGGATATATTTCAATGTCTAGTGATTTATACAAGTTACTTCTTTTTGAAGATATGTTGAGAATAGATTATTCAGATAAATGTACTGTAAAAATTGATTTAGATGTAGAATATGTGGGAAAATGGTGGAGTGAAAATATTTTGCCTATATTTAAAGAAAGATATAGCAAAAAAGATCTAATAGATAAATTAGAACTAGAGATTAAGAAAAATGAAATAGTAGATTTTCATGGAAAGAATTTTGAAAAACTTAAAAATGAAATAATAAATGAAATAGAAAAAGAATATGAAAATGAAAAAGAGTTAAATGAAGATTTTGAAAGTGAAGAAAAGGTATCTTTAGAGAGTGAATTAAAAACTAAAAAATCTAAAAGTATTTCTGATTTACAAGAGCTTATTGAAAAAACAGATATAAAATATGAAAATAATATAGAAACTTTAAGGGATTACTGCAGTGATGAGTTTATAGATATATTAGAAAATAGCAATGATGAAAATTATTCATTAAAAGATTTAGAACAGTTTTTAGAAGATAATAAAGAGTATTTTAATGATAAAGCATATATATTTTTTGAGGTATGTGTTCAAAAACAAATTCAAAAACTAGAGCAAGATTTACTAAATGATATATGCGAGGTTAAAACTTTAAAAGATTTAAAGGAATTACATGATAAGCTTTTAGAAAATGGAGAGTTTGTTAAGTGTGAAGACTTAGAAACTATTATATTTAGAAAGATGGAGACAATAGTAAAGGTATTGAATTTGGCAGAAATAAATGATGAAGAGAATATAAGTATTGCAAACCAAATGTATGAAAATACATCTTCAATAGAGTTAGAGAAATACCCTATAGCAGAGATATTAATCTGTAGAGATATTAATATAGACTTGAACAATGTAAAGGAAACAATTGAAGATCTTAGAGAAGAAGTTAATGAGATTAAAGATACCGTACTTAAAAACTGTATGTTTAATTGTGAATACTATAATATGAATATCCAGATAAATGACAGTGAAAATTACTATACTATAAAATTCAGATATATAAAAGATTTGATAGATTATATTAAATTAAAAGAAGGAAATAGACTTTTAATTAATTTAAAAAATATAAAGAAAACATCGCAATATAAGAGAAGAGTTTTTAATAAGGGAAATAGTGAAATAATAAAAGAAATAGACAATTTTTATAGTGCATAGGAAATAAAAAATAATATAGTGATTAGAAAGAGGTATTACAAATATAAATTTATAATGCCTCTTTTTGTATAATAATCTTCTGTAAAAAGAATTGGTAGGTGAAAAATATATAAATAAAAGATTAAAGACAATTATAAAATTATTTGATATACTTAACAGTGAATTTAAATTTGGGAGGGAATAAGATTGAACAAAAAGGAAATAATAATAAATCAATCAAAAACAAAAAGAATTACATATGCAGTTGTTTTCGCGGTAGTTACATTAATCTATGGAATAATGTATAGAAGTAACCTTCTTAGTCGTGAATTAGGATTGGTATTAGTAGCTTTTTGTGCAGGTTTAACTCTTTATTTTATATATAGCGTGTATTTTCCAAAAGCATCTATAGTAATAAACAAAGATGGTATAAAGCAAAAGGCTATGAGAGGAAAAGGCCCTATTAAATGGGAAAAAATAAGTGAAATCTATATATGTGTAATACCTAAGAAAAAATACGATACATATTTCTTAGGCATAAAATATCGTAAAGATGAAAATGATACAAGAAAAGTTAAATTTAAAGGTAAAGTAGACCAAAAAATAGGTGATGCAGTTCTTGTTATAGATGAACTTGAAATGCAACCATACGATATTTACAATAATATTCAAAAATATTACAGTAAATTTATAAGAAAATAGTATAGAATATATTATAAGTTATTATGAGGGAGAAGTTTAAAATCTCCCTTTTAAAATTTTGGCTTATTTCAAAAAAAGAACAAAAAAGAAAGACCTATTTAAAAATGGTCTTTTACAATAAAGTAAATAAAATAATTTGGTTATGAGTAAGGAATTCTTAATTCCCTGGATACTTAAATTCTAACCGATTTTTGACTGTATTTCAATAGGTATAACAAAAAGTAATCATGTAAAACAGTAAATCAATAAAAAATCGTTCGACAAAAATTTTTATATTTGCCAAATAATAAATAATTAGTAAGAATAAAATCAAAAAAGGTGATTTTGATGGATGAAATAAAAAAGATAATACATATAGATATGGATGCTTTTTATGCATCTGTAGAGCAAAGAGATAATCCAGAATTAAGAGGAAAACCTGTTATAGTAGGAGGAGATCCTCATAGCAGAGGTGTAGTTGCTACGTGTTCTTATGAGGCAAGAGCATATGGGATTCATTCGGCTATGCCTGCAAAAATAGCTCAAAAAAGATGCCCATATGCAATATTTGTTAGACCTAGATTTGATGTATATAGAGAAGTATCAGAGCAAATCAGAGATATATTTCATAGATATACAGATTTAGTAGAACCACTATCACTAGATGAAGCTTTTTTAGATGTGACAAATCCGAAAATTCCTATAAAATATGCAACTACTATAGCTAAATTTATAAAACGAGATATATTAATTGAAACGGGACTTTCAGCTTCGGCTGGTGTTTCTTATAATAAATTTTTAGCCAAACTAGCATCAGATTATCAAAAACCAAATGGATTTACAGTAATAATGCCGGGTGATGCGCAACAATTTTTAGATAAGCTTCCAATAGAAAAGTTTTTTGGAATAGGAAAAGTCACTTCTAAAACATTGAAAACTCTAGGTATAAAAAATGGATATGATTTAAGGCAAATGAGTTTGTATGATTTGGAGAAAATTTTCAAAAGCAGAGGATATTTTTATTATAATTTTGCAAGGGGTATAGATAATAGACCAGTAGAACCTTATCGTGAGAGAAAATCCGTTGGCTCTGAAACAACACTAGATCACAATTATAGATTAGACGAAGAGGAGATAGTAGATATATTAGATGAATTATGTTTAGATGTAAGCAATAGGATAACGTATTTAAATAAATTAGGCAAAACGGTTACACTCAAGATGAAATTTGAGGATTTTACACAAATAACTAGAAGCCTAAGTTTAGAACATGGAATAAGCTCACATGAAGATATAAGGACAAATATATATAACTTATTTAGAAATATACCTCAAAATAACCTACAAATTAGATTAGTAGGTGTTACATTATCTAATTTAATTGATATAAATGAAACTTGTCACAATATAACTTTATTCGAATATATGAAAAATATAGAAGATGACAAAAAATAATTTTATTTAGATTATTGTATGGAAATTTATATCAAATATAGATACATATATATTAATTAAAAGAATAATATATGGTAAATTATTTATAATTTATTGAAAAAATATGGAAAAAAAGATATAATTAAGTATACACTTTGTTGTATAGAGTTTTTTAAATAAGATTCATGAATTGAATATTGTTCAAGGTGCATTTCAACAATGCTTAATAGGGAATGTGGTGAGAAGCCACAGCAGCCCCCGCTACTGTAAGGATGACGAAAGCTTAAGGTTTTGGAGAACTTATGCTCCACTGTTAAATCGGGAAGGAGAAGTTAGTAGAATGATTCCAAGCCAGGAGACCTGCCTAAAATGATACATGCTCTTTCGGAGGGAGAGAAATACTGTAATATGGGTTATTTATAATCGCGCGGAAAATAGACAATATACATATTATAGATTTTTTTGGGACCGAAGAAATAAGGTTCTTTTTTTGTGAATAATAAAAGAACATTAATTCAATTCGTGGGTCTTATTTTGTTGACAAATTTTGTAAAAGTATATAAACTTATATTATGTTATTCAAAAATAAAAATAAAACAACTACAAATTTAAATATGAGATGAATAAACCACGAAGGTTGAACCTTAATGAATTAAGGTCTGCTTTGTGGTTTTTTTATTTGGAAAGGGGTTAGTATTGAAAAAATATATAAAAAAAAGACTTATAGATTTGATACCGATATTAATAGGGATTTCATTTTTATCATTTTTATTAATGTATCTATCACCAAATGATCCAGCTCAGTTAATGCTAAGCGCTAATGGACAAGCATATACAAAAGAGCAATTAAATATAGTTAGGGAGAATTTGGGCCTTAATGAACCATTTTTGAAACAATATTTTTCATGGGCTTT
>CAJKKA010000075.1 GCA_905200315.1 uncultured Clostridium sp. | reverse complement strand
CTTTTTTAGTATAACTTTTTTTCACTTAAAAGTCTACTTTTTGGGGTATAGTTCATATTTACGGGCGGACAGTGACGTCCGCCCCTACAAAAAAACTCCTTCACCCTGCAAGATTGAGCGGACGTAAAAATATAAAATAAAAATTATTGTCTTCAATTTTATTATAACATTAAAAAATTCTTTGACAATATTTTTTTCTTATTTACAAAAATTACCAGAATATTAAAATCAAAATTACGCATCATAATTATTGAAAAGACAAGCAATGTTTTTTCAATAATACAAATTTAATCAATCCTATAGGAGGTGAACGAAGAATGGCAAACACAAATAGTTCTAGAAAATTAGTTCCAGAAGCTATGTCTGCATTAGATAAATTCAAATATGAAGTAGCTAGCGAAGTTGGTGTTAACTTAAAAGATGGATACAATGGTGATTTAACATCTAAAGATGCTGGAAAAATAGGTGGACAAATGGTTAAAAAAATGATTGAACAAGCTGAAAGAAATATGAAATAGTTTCTTCTCTAATTTTAACATTATAGTATTGTAGCTTATATGCAATCAAACATTTTAATCTTATGTTAAACAGGAAATTAAGTTTTGTTTTTGTTTATTCTTCTTGTAGGAATACATAAAGGCAGGATTTGATTTCCTGCCTTTTTTATACTATAGAATTTTTCTTCTTTTATACTGTATGCTTTCTTTATTCATTTTTTTGTTCATTAACTTCATTTCTTTTTTCTGTTGTATTTGAAGTATTTTGCCCGCTTGTATTTTCTTTAGTTGTGTTTTTGCTTGTGTTTTGTGTGTTTGTATTTTTGTTTGTGTTAGTTGTATTTTTTGAATTTGTATTTGTTTTATTTTCTGTTTTTTTGTTTTCTTGTACTGTATTTGTTTTGGTTGAATTTACAGTATTTTCTACAGTTTTATTTTTTTCTTCAACTTGTGTATTTTGTTGTTTTTGTGTTGTATTTTTACTGTTATTTGTTGTAGTTGAATTTCCTTTATGTTCTGTACATTTTCCTGGTATTGTTCCAAATAAATAATACTCTGTGTATGTGTTTGGACAAGAATCTGTTGCAACCATTCCTGTTTCAGAGCATATTGTAGCTGTTTTCACTCCACTAGGCATTTCGAATGTTGTTCCTTTTAAATTTGAATGTATATCCTTCATTACTGCTGACCATAAAAGACCTGCTGGATTTTTTCCCTCATAATTTATTGTTTCATTCATGTCGAATCCATACCAAGTTGCAGCTGTATAATAATTTGTAAATCCACATAACCATCTATCATAATTTTCATTTGTTGTTCCGGTTTTTGCAGCTACATCCATTCCTTTTATTTCGCAATATGGTGCAGTTCCGTTTGCTCCTTTAACTGGCTGTGTTAGCAGATTTTTTAAAATATATGCAACTTCTTTTGAAAATATTTTTTTAGTTCTTTGTTTTGTTTTTACTATATCTTCTCCTGATTTATTGCATATTCTTGTATAAAATGTTGGTTCAATATACTCACCATTATTTGCTATTGTACTATAACATGTTGCCATTTCTAATGTTGTTAATCCTTTTTGCTCTCCTCCTAGTGATAAAGCTAAGTTATTGTCTTTTTCTGTTAAATTCTTAACTCCCATTTTTTTCATATACTGTATAGAAGTTTTTGGTTTTATTTCTTCTATAATTTTTACAAATGGTATATTTTGAGAAGATTCTACCGCTCTTCTTACTGTTATTTTTCCTTGATATGGATCATAATCTCCTGGTTTATATTCTGTTCCGTCTATATTTGTAAAGGTTGTTTCACTGTCATCGTATACCGTAGAGGCTGTTATTTTTCTTTTGGCTAGTGCTGGTGCTAAAACTGCAAATGGCTTGCTTGCTGAACCTGTTTGCCTTAAACTCATTGTTGCTCTGTTATAGTCTCTTGATTTCGTTTTTTCTCCTAAACCTCCCACACAACCTACAACCTGTCCATTTGTATGATTTATTATAATCATTGCAGCTTGCGAAGTTTTACCTTGTTCTTGTTTAGATTTTAATATATATTTATTTTTTTCAAATTCTTTTTCCATGCTTTCTTGTATGCTTGTATCTTGTGTACTATATATTTTTAAACCACCATAATACAAATAGTTATTAGCAAACTCTTCTGTTATATGTTTCTTTTCTTTTAAATCTGCTATTATTTCTGTAATTAATGCATCTGTATGATATGAATAAACATTATTGTTTGATTCTATATTTCCGTTTTTAAATTTTAGTCCATTTTCTACTTCTTGCACTGCTTTTTCATAATCTTCTTTAGATATATATTTTTTATCTAACATTTGAGATAACACTATTTTTGTTCTTTTTTCTATTTTATCGCTATTATCTTTATCTCCAAAGGGATTGTAAGAATTTGGAGAATGATTTAGTCCTGCTAAATAAGCACATTCGGCTATACTTAAATCTTGAACACTTTTATCAAAATAATATCTTGCTCCTGCTTCTACTCCATAAATATTTGGACCTACATATATTATATTAAAGTATGTTTCCAATATTTGTTCTTTTGAATAAAAGCACTCTAATTCATAAGCCATAGCCCATTCTTTAACTTTTCTTGTAATACTGTTTGAATTATCGCCTGTTAAATTTTTTACTAACTGTTGGGTTATTGTGCTTCCACCAAAAGAAGCTTGCCCCCTATGAAAAACATATGACCCCATTGCAGCAATTGTTCTTTTTATATTTATTCCATGATGTTTAAAAAACTTTTCATCTTCAATTGCTATATAAGCATTTTTTAAATTATCTGGAATTTGACTATAAGAAATATTTATTTTCTTCCTTTCAGAGCCAATTTCTGCAATAACATTTCCTTGTGAATCGTACACTTGTGAATTTGTTGCATTCATCATATCTGAGCTTAGTCTTTTCCAATTATTTACCGCTAAAAAACTAATAATTCCTAAGATAAAAATTGCTATTAGAAATAAAATTAAAAGTATTCTTTTTAATTTTCTAAACTTCGTTTTTTCTTCATCAGGTTCTAATTGAGATTTTTTTTGTTTCTTCTTTCTATTTTTACTAGTTTTTAATTCTTCATCTAGCTCTTTTTGTTTCACTCTCTTCCCTTTTGAATGCTTAGAAGCCATTGTTTTTCCTCCTTTCATTTTTCTGTATTGTACATGCTGAAAATAATGAAAAAATAAATATTTCGAATGTGATTGAAATTAATATGTAGTGGTCGGCGTCCTTAAGGCGACCCGTGTAGTAAAGCTACTTTTTTATTTGTTATATGTATGCATTTACCCTATTTCTTAAAATTTTAGATTAACTCATTATTTTGTTTAATTTATTATTTTTATTATTTTCATCATTTATAATTAAATAATAAAATTCTAGTCTTTTTTTCTAATTAAAATCAATGGAGTTTGTTGTTTGCCTTGACCTGTTGGATTGTCACTTATTAATTTTTTCAAATCCGCTTCTGACAATTCTATGTCATCAGATTTTCCTAAAATCTCTTGTCCTAAGTCATTTGCATCTACTATCATTACACTTATTCCAAGTTTTTCTTTTATTTCATTACATACTCCTGTTGGATTTTCGGGCATTTGAATTCCTATATCTCTATATTCTGACCATACATGGTCGTAAAATCCATCTAGTCCAGAAACTTCTTGTCCAACAATTTCGTAAAATACTCCTTTTTTACCAAATAATTTTGTTACTGCACTTGCAATAGATGCCCATAATACTTTTAATAAACCAACTTGGTCTATTGCATATTGCATTTTTATTGTTTCTCCAACTCCTACACCTGTATCTGGATGTGATGCAAATTTTGATAAAAATTTTGCCCAAAATCCAATTTTAATATCTTCTCTTTTTACAACTCTATTTTGACATAAAGCTATAATTTTTTCACTACTTGAAACTATATCTCCTTCTTGATATATAGGACTTATATATTCTTTAAATATATCTATATAGCTATCTCCTTGCTCAACAAATTTTGTTTTTATTGCATATCTTAAATATGTGTCATCTCCTACTTTCATTTCTAAATTTTTACCATCGTTTGCTTTTAATTCCATTTTACTCAAATCCTTTCTTTTTTAATTTCTATTTAAAATACCATTAATTTTTTCTTTTATTTTATCTATAAACATAAAAACATTTTCATCTTTTAATATAAGAAGCATTCCTATGTACACAGCTCCACCTATTGCAACTTGTACAACTATTGAAATAATTCCTACATTTATAAAATGTTTAATTAACATACATACTGCAAACATAATCAATGAAGATAATAAATAATTTCTCGCTCCTTTAAAAATATCTTTTATATTCAATTCATTTCTTACCATATATAGTTGAACTATTAAAACTACTAATTCAGATGCAACCGTAGCTATTGAAGCTCCTATTGAATTCCATAATTTAATTAAAATTATGTTTAATACAAAATTAACTGCAACACCTGCAAGTATTGATAATGTATATTCTTTTTGTTTTTTAGTTGGTAATAAATACTGTGTTCCTATTACATTTGTAGTTCCCATAAGTAATAATATTGGTGAAATTACACTCATTAATATTACTACTTTTTCATAACCCTTTCCAAAGAATATCGGAACAAATTCACTTGCTACACTTATCAATCCAAATATCATTGGAAATGCTAAGAAAAATGTAAAATTAAATGACCTTCTCATATATTCATTTAGCTTTTTAGTATCACCAGAAGCAAAAGTACTTGCCATTCTAGGTATCATTACAATACCAAGTGATGTAACAATTGTAAGTAAAATTCTTATAACTTTTTGACCTTGTTCATAATAGCCAACCTCTGTTTTATCTACTAAAATTGTTCCTATCATTGTTTTATCTAACATATTATAAATTGTGCTTGCAATTTGAGGGATAAATAACATAACAATAGCATACGAATGTTTAAAAATATTTATATGATTTATTTTTATACCCTTAAAATACTTAGGCAAATATAGCCATAATGATAAATTTCCAATTAAATCTGCTACAGAATAAATCATAAAATACTTACTTAAATCGCTTGGTTCCTTTACCAAAACAAATATTAAAGTAACACTTGCAAGTCTAACCATTATATTTCTTACAACAGTTCTTTTAAATTCCTCTAATCCTTGAAAAAACCAACTAATATCAAACATTGTAGCAATAAGTTCTATAAGCCAAATTTTGTAATAAACACCATATGGTTCGGAATTTACAAAAAATATACTATAAATAGCAATTCCAATTACAAGAGTTATAGCCCTAAAAAAAACTAACTCATAAAAAATTCTTTTACGCTCTTCCTTTTTCTCTTGAACATATGCAATTTCCCTTTTGCCATAAAGAGCAATCCCAAGACCACCAAACAATATAAAATATGAAACAATAGAATACGTATAACTATAAATACCTATTCCCTCAGCCCCCAAAACTCTCGAAACATACGGAGTAGTAATAAGAGGCAAAATCAACGTCAAAATCTGGTAAGTCAAATTATACAAATAATTCTTCGCAATACTTTTTTTAGCCAAAATATAATCTCTCCTTAAGAAAAATTTTTTTCCATATAACTATATCATTATATTGTTTTTAATGCAATTATTTTCACAACATTTCTATGTAAATCTGGGACTGTAAATCTGGGACAGTCCCAAAGTTACACTTTTTGTTCTGTTTGGGTCTGTCCCAAAGTTACATTTTTTGTTCTTTCTGGGACAGGTTTAGTTTTTGGCATAAAAAATAGCACTTGTGTAAGTGCTATTTTATTTTTTATTCTTCTGGTACTACTATTCCATAGTTTTTTTCATCGTTTAGTTTATATATTACGTTTACTTTTCCTGTTTCTATGTTTATGAATGCTAGGAATTTGTCGTTTGGTTTTTCTTGTAGTTTTAATTTTGCATCGTCTATTCCCATTGGTCTTATTGAGTAGTATAGTTCTTTTATTACTTCATCTTCTATTTCAATTGTTTTTGTTTGCATTTCTTCTTTTGCTATTGAAGATGCATCTCTTAACATTTTTTCTTTTTTAGTTTTGAATTTTCTTATTTGTCCTTCTAATATATCGATGTCTTTATCTATAGCTGCATATAAGTCTTTATGAGCTGTAACTGCTTTATATAAATCTCCTTTTACAGAAACTCTTATTTCTGCAACTTTTTCTGTTTTTTCAGATTTAACTGTAGCAACTACATCAAATTCATCATCAAAATATTTTTCTAACCTTTCTACTTTTTTTTCTACATATGCTTTTATTGCATCTGTTACTTCTAAATCTTTTCCTGTTACTTTTATATTCATAACAATCCGCTCCTCTCAAATTAGTTCTTTAGTAATAAATTACTGCTATACCCTCATTATAAACATAAATATTAATTTATGCAAGTTTTTTCTTGGTATTTTTTTGCTTGCCTTAGCATAAATTTTATTATGGAGGTTTATATATGAATAAAAAGTTTAAATTGGCCGTTGTTGGTGCTACTGGTGTTGTTGGTAGAATGGTTCTTAAAGTGTTAGAAGAGGCTAATCTTCCTATTGATGAGTATAAATTCTTTGCTTCTAAGAGGTCTGCTGGTACTACTCTTTTTTTTAATAATGATGTTTATTTAGTTAATGAACTTGATATTTTTTCTTTTGATGAAGGTTTTGATTTTGCAATTTTTTCTGCTGGTGGTGATACAGCTTTAAAATATGCTCCTATTGCTGCTTCTAAAGGTTGCATTGTTATTGATAATAGTAGTGCTTTTAGAATGGACCCTTCTGTTCCTTTAGTAGTTCCAGAAGTTAATAGTTCTGCTATTTCTTCTAATGATAAAATTATTGCTAACCCTAATTGTTCTACTATTCAAGCTGTTGTTCCTTTAAAGGCTTTAGATGATAAATTTTGTATTAAGAGAATTGTTTATTCTACATATCAAGCAGTTTCTGGTGCTGGTATGAAAGGTATTTCTGATTATAAAAATGGTATTAAAGGTTCTAGTAATTTAGAAAAGTTCCCATATCCTATTTTTAATAATTGTTTACCTCATATTGATGTTTTTCTTGATAATGGTTATACAAAAGAGGAAGAAAAAATGATTAATGAAACTCGTAAAATTTTGGATAGACCTAATTTACCTATTACTGCAACATGTGTTAGAGTTCCAGTTTTAAATTGTCATAGTGAATCTATAAATGTTGAATTTGAAAATAGTTTTGATTTAGATGATATTTTTAAAATTTTAAATAATACTATAGGTGTAATTGTTCAAGATGATGTTAAAAATAATATTTATCCTTTAGCTATTAATGCTGATGGTCATAATGATGTTTTTGTTGGGCGTATTCGTAGAGATTATAGTGTTGAAAATGGTATTAATTTATGGGTTGTTGCTGATAATATTCGTAAAGGTGCTGCTGCCAACGCAGTTCAAATTTTAAAATGTTTAATCGATTAATTAATTATTATTCTTTATAAAATGAAAATTATATTGTTTTTTATACCTTGGTGTCGCAATCTTCGGATTAAAAAATGGTTAATAGACCATTTAGAACATAATTAATTTTGTATAAAATATAATTTAGATATTTACATTATTAATATATAAATTAATTAATTGAAGATTGCTCCAAATCGCACTCGCAGATGAAACTGCTCGTTTGGTCGCTTACGCGGTATTTCAAAACAAATATATTTTTCATTTTATAATATTTAAACACATATTATTAATTAAATGCTAGTACATAGAAAGTAGTTTCTGTTGATCCATTCATTACAGATGCCATTCTACCTATTAGTGAGTCT
>CAJKKA010000074.1 GCA_905200315.1 uncultured Clostridium sp. | reverse complement strand
TTACAAGATATAATAAGAAAATGTAAAAAAAATAAAGTCAGTATGAGAGATTTACCTAAAAAGGTAGCTATTCATATAAACGATACACATCCAACTCTATGTATCCCAGAATTAATGAGAATACTTTTAGATGAAGAAGGATTTTCTTGGGATGAAGCATGGGATATAACAACTAGAGTTATGTCATATACAAATCACACTATTTTAGCAGAAGCATTAGAAAAATGGCCAGTTGAAATGATGAAAAAACTATTACCAAGAATTTATATGATAATAGAAGAAATAGACAGAAGATATGTTGAATATCTACAAAGTAAATATCATGATGACTGGGGCAAAATAAACTACATGAGAATTATAAACAACGGTGAAGTTAGAATGGCACATTTATGTATTAGAGGTAGTCATAGTGTAAATGGTGTTGCAAAACTTCATACTGAAATTCTAGAAAAAGAAGAATTAAAAGATTTCTACAACGATGAACCATATAAATTCAACAATAAAACAAATGGAATAGCTCATAGAAGATGGCTTATGAGTTGTAATAAAGAACTTTCAGACTTAATTACTGAATTAATAGGAGATGACTGGAAGAAAGATACTTCTAAATTAAAAGATTTAGAAAAATATCTAGATAACAAAAAAGTTTTAGATAGAGTTGGAGAAATAAAATACAACAATAAAGTAAAACTTGCAGATTATATATATGAAAAACAAGGAATAAAAGTAGACCCAAATTCAATATTTGATGTACAAATAAAGAGATTGCATGCATATAAAAGACAATTATTAAATGTACTTCATATTCTTTATTTATATCATGAAATACTTGATAATCCAGAGTTTGAAATTATACCTCGTACATTCATCTTTGGGGCAAAGGCTGCACCAGGATATTACTTAGCAAAATGTATAATCAAACTTATAAATAGTGTTGCTGATTTAATCAACAACGACCCTAGAGTCAAAGACAAAGTAAAAGTAGTATTTATAGAAAACTATGGTGTGTCAATTGCTGAAAAAATAATACCAGCAGCAAATGTAAGTGAACAAATATCTACAACTACTAAAGAAGCATCAGGAACTGGTAATATGAAACTTATGATGAATGGTGCTATAACAATGGCGACTATGGATGGGGCTAATGTAGAGATTTCTGAACAAGTTGGCAAAGAAAATATGTTTATATTTGGTCTAAATGCTGAACAAGTTTTAGAATACAATAAATGTGGTGGATATTCTTCTAAAGATTTATATCACAGTGATAGAAAAATAAAAAGAGTAGTTGATGACTTAGTAAATGGATTTATACCTGGATTAGGTAAAGATGGAATTACAATATATGACTCATTAATAACTTATAATGATGAATATTTTGTACTTAGAGATTTCTATTCTTATATTAAAGCACAAAAGAGTTTACAAGAACTTTATAGAAATCAAGACCTTTGGAATAAGATATCATTAAAGAATACTGCATGTTCAGGTTTCTTCTCTAGTGATAGAACAATAGAAGAATATATAAATGATATTTGGTTTAAAGAAGGTGAAAGATAATATGGCAAATATTGTAAATTATAATTCATGGGATACAAATTTTAAAACTCCATTTGGAGCTTTAAAGACTTGTGAAAGTGCGATTATTAAAGTTGAAAGTAGCAAGGCTTTTGATGTATGCAGTATAAAATTAATAATAGAAAAAGAAGATGAAAATTTAAATCCAGTATTAGTGAGGGAATTAGAATTACAACAAAGCGGGGAAAATGAAAAAGTAAGAGAGTATTCTGTAGAAATTTCTCCTTTAGAACAACCAGCAACATACTATTACTTTTTATCAGTAGAAGTAAACTTATATGGTGAACAAAAAACATTATTCTATGGCAAACAAGCTAATAATGGAATGATTTGTGAATATAATTATGATGATTTAAATAAATATCAACTGACTGTTTATGAAGATTATAAGGTGCCTTCATGGTTTAAAGAAGGTGTTTTATACCATGTATTTGTAGACAGATTTAATAATGGTAATAGAAGTGGAAAGGTTGATAATCCTAAGAAAAACTCATTTTTATATGGGAATTGGGAAGATGACCCAATGTATATAAAAGACCAAAATGGAGAAATCCTAAGATGGGATTTTCATGGTGGTAACCTTAAGGGAATAATTAATAAACTAGGATATCTAAAAAAACTAGGTGTTACAGTTATATATTTAAGTCCTATATTTGAAGCAGCAAGTAACCACAAATATGATACTGGAAATTATAAAAATATAGACCCTATGTTTGGTGATGAAAAAATATTCAAGGAATTAATTGATAAAGCAGCTGAAAAAGGAATGGCTGTAGTTCTTGATGGTGTATTCAGTCACATTGGAGCAGACAGCATATATTTCAACAAATTTAATAATTATGACAGTGTAGGTGCTTATCAATCAGAAGATTCACCATATAGAACATGGTTTAATTTTAAAGAAGGACCAGAAGAATACCAATCTTGGTGGGGAATAAAAGCTCTACCTAACACTAATGAATTAGAGCCTTCATTTATGGATTATATTATTTACGACAAAGATAGTGTAATAAATAAGTGGATGAATATGGGTGTTAAAGGTTGGAGACTAGATGTAGCAGATGAACTTCCTACTAAATTTATACAAGAATTGAAAAAGGAAGTTAAAAAAAATAACGAAGAATCGATAGTAATCGGTGAAGTTTGGGAAGATGCATCTAATAAAATCAGCTATGGAGAAAGAAGAACTTATTTACTTGGCGACCAATTAGATAGTGTTTTAGGATATCCATTTAGAGATAATTTAGTTAATTTCTTAAATGGAGAAAAAACATCTTGGCAATTAAATGATTTCTTTATGACAATAAAAGAAAACTATCCAAGTGAAGCATTTAAGTCTAATCTTAATCTATTAAGTAGTCACGATATTGTCAGAATAAAAACTGCTTTAAAATCTGATAAAGATTTATTAAAACTAGCAATACTTACACAAATGAGTTTTGAAGGAGTACCATATATATACTATGGTGATGAAGCAGGGCTTGAAGGTGGAAAAGATCCAGAAAACAGAAAAACATATCCTTGGAAAAATGAAGATATGGAAATAATGGATTTCTATAGACATTGTAGCCAATTTAGAAATAGAAATAAAGTATTTGCTTTAGGGGATACTTATTTCATATATACAGAAAATGACGATGTATTTGGATATATAAGATACAATGAAGATGATAGTGAATTAATTCTTATAAATAGAAGTGAATCTAAGCAAAATGTAAAAATAAACTTAGAAGCAGATTGTATAGAAGAAGTGACTGTGACATATTCTGTAATCAATAATGGTGAAAAGATTATAGGAATAGATAATAAGTTTAATATTGACATAGATTCAAAATCATATAGAATATTTAAGCTTTGGAAATAGTAAATTTATACTAAAACAAAAAAATCTATGGAGGATAAAATATCTTCCATAGATTTTTTAATCTTTAATTAAAATGGAATTTGATCTTCTGATAATTCACCTTCAAATACTTCCGCATCATTTATTACATCTTTAAATATATCTTTGTCTTCGAATACTTTGCGATGGTCTGAATTTCTGTGTTTATGTCCTAAAAAGTGAAAATTATAGGCATTTATTATAGCTTTAGTTCTGTTTTGACCATCTTTATTCACATATTTGTCTATTCTTAAAGAACCTTCTACGGCGATTAGAGAACCTTTTGAGGCATATTGGCATAATGTTTCTGCCCTTCTTCCCCAGATATCTATATTTATAAAATCTGTTGGGATTACTCCATCTTTATTTCGATAATTTCTAGATACAGCTAGACAAAATGTGCATACAGCTCTGTCATCATTTACGTATTTTAGTTCTGGGTCAAAAACCAGTCTTCCAATCAAACTAACATTATTCATGCTTTAACCACCTTTTTCTTTAGTATTTATTAAGAATTATTGACAAAAAAGGATTTTTTATACAAATTATTGATGATAAAAAAGGATTTTTTACTAAAAAAATATAATATATTAATATAATGATTCAATATATTTTAAAAATTTGTATTTAAACTCGGATGATAAAAAAGGGGTATGATTATGGGTGGTAAAATTTATGAACGAATCTTAAAAAATAGTAAAGACGGCTTTCTAAAAATAAAGGGTTATAAAAATAAAAATGGAGAGTATATTGGCTTTGATATTATAGAGTACAATAATTCTCTAATAGAGATTTTAAAAAAAATATTAGCAAAAAGTAATTTAAACATAGATAATATAAAAGAAGCTTTTAGTAAAAAATTCGATGACAATAATCAAAAAATAAAATTTGAAGAATTTTTAAAAATAGTAGAGAAAAATGAATTTAAAAATGTTAGTTTTGGAAAAATATCATATGGAATGTACTTAAATATAGACGGTTATTATTTAGAAGAATATTTTATACTGATATTTAAACTGAATTTTGAACAAGAGATTTTTAGATTTTCAGAGCAATTGGACAAGGCCACGGGAGTTTATTTTTGGGTGAAGGATATAAAGGGAAATTATATAACTGTAAATAAAAAATGGTTAGATGAAGTAGGATTTGAAAGCAAAGAAAGTATTGAAGGTCTGAATAGTTATGATGTTTGGCCAAAAAGACAATGTGATAATTTTATAGCTAATGAGAAAGAGGTAATAGAAGATAATACTATAAAAATTTTTGAAGAAACATTTCCATTTCGCAATGGTGACAAAACTGTGGATACAACTATATGGCCTTTATTAGATAAAGATAACCATCCAATAGGAACGATGGGAATTGCCATCGATGGAAAATGTAGAGCAAGATTTTATGAAAATCTAAATAATAATGAGAAAAACTTTAGAGAAATAACAAAATATTGTGACTCAGTATTTTTTATAAGAGATGAAAAAAATATAATTTATATGAGTCCAGCTTATGAAACTATATTTGAAGAGTCTTGTGATTACTATGCACATGATGTCTATCAATTTAACAATTTTTTTAAAAACGAAGAACAAAAAGAAGGTATATTAAAAGACTATGAATTTGATAAAATGAATGAAGGTAGGGCGAAGGCTAAATTAAAAAATGGTAAAGAAAAATGGATACAATATAAGTTTCTTCCTATAACAGATGAAGATGGTAAAGCAATCAAAAGAATAGGTATATTAACTGATATAACAAAAGAAGTAGCATTAGAAGAAGAAAAAGAGAAAATAAGATTAGACTTTTTTGCCAATATATCTCATGAACTTAGAACACCAGTTAATTTAATTTTGAGTTCTATACAAGTTTTAAAATTGAAATTAAGTACATTAGATAAGGAAAATTATAATTATTTTTCAAATTATATAAATATAATGCAACGAAATACATTTAGATTAGTCAAATTAATAAATAATTTAATCGATTCAACAAAGATTGATTCAAAGAGTATAGAAATTCACCCTATAAATTCAGATATAATAAGTTTTATAGAAGATACTTGTTCTTCAGTATTACATTTTGTAAAATCTAAAAATATGAATTTGATATTTGATACAGATATTGAGGAAGAAATTATAGGTTTTGACCCTAGTTATATAGAGAGAATTATGCTCAACCTGCTATCAAATGCTATTAAATTTAATAAGAAAGATGGAAATATATTTGTAAATATTAATGTTAATGAAAAAGATGTAGTTGTCGAAGTTAAAGATGAAGGACCGGGAATTCCAGAAGAAAAAATACCTAATATTTTTGATAGATTTGAACAAGTTAGAAGTAAAATGAAAAGCGAAAGAGAAGGTACTGGAATAGGTCTTTATATAGTAAAAGCTTTAGTTGATTTACATAATGGAACTGTAAGGGTAAATAGTGAAGAAAAAGACGGATGTTCAATTATATTTACATTACCTAGAAAGAAGATAGAAGAAAAAAATGATGATAATATAATATTTAAAGAAAATAAATCAAATATGATAGATATAGAATTTTCTGACATATATTTATAAAATTAATAATTTGACATACTGATTGACAAATAATTGTTAGAAGTATTATTATTTAGTTAGTAGCAAATGCCAATAACAATTAAGGAGGAATCAGAAATGTCAAACTGTGGATCATGTCCATCAAAAGGGGAATGTAACAAAGACCAACAAAGTTGTGGAATCCAAAACAATCCTCTAAACAAAATTAAAAAAATTATAGGAATAATGAGTGGTAAAGGTGGAGTAGGTAAATCTACTGTATCTGCACTTATAGCTAGAAATTTAGCAAAACAAGGATACAAAGTAGGTGTTTTAGACGCTGATATAACAGGACCAAGTATACCAAGACTTTTAGGCGTTAAAGACGCAAAAGCAATGGGCGCACCAAACAACTGTATATATCCAGTTCAAAGCGCTGATGGAATAAAAGTAATGTCACTTAACTTATTATTAGAAGATGAAAACCAACCAGTAATATGGAGAGGTGCAATGATATCTAATACTGTAAAACAATTCTACACAGATGTAATCTGGGGTGAATTAGATTACTTATTAATAGATATGCCTCCAGGAACTGGGGACGTAGCATTAACAGTTATGCAATCAATTCCAATAAACGGAATAGTTATGGTTTCAGTACCACAAGATATGGTATCTATGATAGTTGCAAAAGCTGTAAATATGGTTAAAAAATTAAATATAGAAATAATAGGTTTAGTTGAAAATATGAGTTATATTGTCTGTCCAGACTGTGGCAAGAAAATACAAATATTCAACGGAAATGATACAACTAAATTATTAGATGACTTACAATTAAACTTACTTGGAACATTACCTATGAATGCTGGATTAGGAAATGTATCTGTTGGAGTATACAAAGATGGAGATGAAGAAGTAGAAGGATTATTCAATCCTATAGTTATCAACTTATTAAACTCTTTAAAAGAAATAGAAGCAAAAAAAACACAGGCTTAATATAAACAGTATATGAAAGAAATTATATTTATCTACAGTTTTAGATGAATATAATTTCTTTTTGATTATACAATATAGTAATAAGTATAATTTAATCTGGTAAATGTAGGAGGGGTTTAAAATGGCAAGGCCTACAAAATACAGAACAGTAGAATTTTTTCCAGAAGGAAATTGTTTTGTTCCATTAGGAAAAAAAGAATGTGAACTTGAAGAAGTAGAGTTAAAAGTAGAAGAATTAGAAGCAATCCGTTTAAAAGACATCGAAGGGCTTACACAAGAAGAATGTGCAAAGAAGATGGAAATATCACGCCAAACTTTTCAAAATATAATCGAAAGCGGGCGAAAAAAAATCGCAATAGCACTCACACAAGGCAAGGCAATCAAAATCGCCGGCGGTCATTATACAACTAGATTTTGCAAATTTAGATGTGCAAAATGCGGATATATCTACACTGTAAAATACGAGCAAGACAAAATAATATGTCCAAAATGCTCTTCAACAGAAGTTATGTGCAACAAAAAAGAAAGCTTTTGTAAAAAATGGTGTTGCAAAAAATAAGGTGTTTATTCTGTAGTACTTAGAAAACATATAATATTGACTTCATCGATAAATTTTGATATTATTAGAAATAATATGAAAAGCTCTGGTTTTATATCAGGGCTTTTTGTTTAGGAGATGAAAATATTGATATTAGATATACTTATATTTACAGTCGATTTTATCTTATTCGTATATTTCACTAAAGTCGGGCTAAAAACAACAGATATGACGACAAGACTTATTTGCTGCGTGGCGATGACTTATGAAATATATTTAATGATGAGATTTTTTAAAGCATTAAAATTAAAGATGAAAGAACAAAAGGATCTGAAATAAATAATTTATTCAGATCCTTTTTTATTATGAGCAATTTATAATATTTTAGAGTTTATGGTGAATTTATATATGATAAAGTATTTAATTATATAAAT